>JANOQC010000033.1:0-5547 GCA_031422175.1 Sphingobacteriia bacterium
GCATTTGCACCTACAATAAAAACATATTCAAACTCTAATCCTTTCGATCCATGAGCTGTTAGCAAATTCACCCCTTTATCATTTCCACTAACTTGTATCAATGGTAAAATAAGTGATTCTTTTTCCATCAATTCTATTAAAGTAACCAATTCAAGTAAACTCAAAGTAGGTTTTCTTCTAGTTTCTTCTTTAATAAAGTTGAAAAATCCAGTTAATACTTGAAGTAGCCAATGTTTTTCTTGGTGCTGCATGATGTATTTTAAAACACCAGCTTTTTGAATAATATTTTCAAATAATGTTTGAAGTGTTTCATTGGGTACATCCGCAATTAATTGTTCTAGCGAATCACTTAATCCTTTTAAGCCAGTTATAGGTTGAGTAAATAAATCTTTTGCAGGAAAATTGGCTTTATTGAAAACAAATTTTCTAAATGAAGTTTTGTCATCACCAAATTTTTTATCAGCCACAGCCGAACACATTTTAGCAATTTCAATTGCAGGAATTCCAAACCAATCAAAATGCAGTATTTCAAATAACATTGCGTCTCCACCAAATGGAATATCGTGTTCAGCTGCTAAATACTTTAATAATAAAATTATTTTTTGTGCAAGCGGTAGTTGTAGAATATTTAAGTTTCGTTTACTATAAACGGGTACATCTTTTTGTTTAAAATAATGGCTTAATGCTTCTCCGTATTTATTTTCTTTATAAATGATGGCAATTTTACCCGGTTCGATTCCACCTGATAATAATTTTTCAACCTCCGTAGTGATGTGAATCATTTCCTGTTGTTGGGTTTCGTATTCCCGCAACAATGGAAGGGAAGTAATTGTATTTATTTTTGTATTAGATGCTAGTAAATCTTTAGATAGGCCATCTATTTTCTTTACCAATCTTTCATCGTTCCGGTCTATCAATGTTTTTGATACATCTAAAATCGGCTGAGTAGACCGGTAGTTATTGGTAAGTACAATGGTGAGAAGAGACTCAGCGTACTTTCCTGCAAAATGCTCCATGTTTTCAATATTCGCTCCTTGAAAACGATAAATGCTTTGGTCGTCATCTCCAACCACAAAAATATTCGGCACATCCCAAAATCCAGTAAGTAATTCAACTAAACTATTTTGCGTACCACTGGTATCTTGGTATTCGTCTACTAATATATATTGGTATTGCTCTTGATATCGTGCAAGTAATAGTTTGTTTTCTTTGAATGCACGAAGTACCCAATTAATCATATCATCAAAATCGTAGCGACTTCTTTTTTGCATCATTTCTTGAAAGCGGTCAAATTCATTTACCGCAGCTCGTAGTTTTTCCTTTTTCTCAATTTCTTCATCAATTTTATTTTGCTTTAAATCTCCTTTTTTAAATTGCTTATATACCTTTTGGTACATAAATTCTTCTCTTGTTGGCAAATCTGCAATATAGGAATCTATGGCAGTAGTAATTTCTTGACTAGCCCATCCTTCTCTTTTCATATTACTGAAAAGCTGCTTCAAATTATTTATTTCAAAATATACATCACCTCGATACCTTTTGAGTGGATGATTCTTAGGAAAAGAATCAATTAAGTTTTTGAAAAGTTCAATACTTTCGAGTTCAGAAATGGGATCTAATGCGGTTTTTTCAAACAAAGACAAATTATCCTGAATAATATCATTGCAGAAAGCATGGAAAGTATAAATATTCACCTTGTATGCATCTGGCCCGATAAATCCAAGCAATCTTTTGCGCATAGCCATAACACCTGCGTCGGTATATGATAAACAGAGAATATTTTCAGGTTTAGTATCGGTTTCGAGTAAAATCTTTCCAATTCTTGCACTCAAAATTTGTGTTTTGCCAGTACCTGGTCCGGCAATCACCATTACAGGCCCTTCTAAGCTGTCTACTGCTTTTTTTTGTGCCTCATTCAAAGACACATAAATTTGTTCAAAATGCGCCAATTGTTCCTGTTTTGATGCCATACAATAAAGATACCATGAACCATATTACTTTAAAACTGTTATTTAATTAATCCCTTAATTATGTCTAAAATTTATAGTATTAAAACCGTTCAGAGAATTCCAATTTCAATTGAAAAAGCATGGAATTTCTTCAGTAAACCTGCTAATTTAAAAGAAATTACTCCTGATAATCTGGGCTTTACCATTGTAAGTAAACACCATGGAGATCGTATGTATGCTGGGCAAATTATCGAGTATGTGGTTAAGCCAATTTTGGGAATTCCTTTATATTGGATGACTGAAATTACTCATGTAGCTGACCATCAATATTTTGTAGATGAACAACGCTATGGCCCATACAGTATGTGGCACCACCAGCATCATTTTAAAGCTATTGAAGGCGGAGTTGAAATGACTGATATAGTGCATTACAAATTACCACTTTGGTTCTTGGGTGATATTGCCAATGTTATTATGGTACAATCACAATTAAAAGGAATTTTCAATTACCGGTTCAAAGCGGTGGATACCAAATTTGGAAAATGGCCAAACGCAGTAAATGAAGTGGTGTTTGGTTAAAACTGAATTGCAATACTACTAATCCCCCAGATAAAATGATTGGAAGGAATGTTTTGTTGATTAAAATACACATCTTTCATTCCAGTAAAATACCTGAATTCTGTTCGCCATAGAATATGAGCGTTTATTGCTAGGTTTAAACAGGTGCTAAAACTATTGGTTACAAAACCGTTTACATTTGTAATTGGGGAAACCATTACAGATTTAGGGTCTGTAAAATGCTCAATTCTTGCAGATACCGACCATTTTTTATAAAACCTATAAGACATCGCAATATTGATTTGTCCCCAACTATTTAATTCATTTATTCCGTTTGTATTTATTCTTTGCTGACTTCCCCAATATGCACTAGCTGCTACTGACAGCTTCTTTGTAGGATTGTACAGCCAATAAAAATCGGTAAAAAAACGAGTTCTATAATCGGGTGTAATTGGTGATTCCTCGTTGCCTAAATAGGTATTCCAATTTAATAAATTTTTATCATTTGGCCGATACTCTATTTGTGTGCCAAGTGCTAAATTATTACCTTGACGTTTAATTTCTTGCCAACCATTTAGCAAATACAAATAGAGATTAATTTTTGAATGAATGGGCAAGCTTAGCTTAAAACCAGTTAAATAATATGGTGAATATTCGGGCCCTAATGCTCTTGTATACATTAATTGGTCTTTACTAATGGCACTTTCATTTGTATATGGGGAACTTAAAATACCGGCATCTAACCAAATATTCCTTTTTTTAGATAGTAATATACCAGCATTAGCTTCAACTATATATTGTGCAATTCCTTTTTCATTAATATAGTTGGCTTGCATATAGGTTCCGAAACCTGGTAAAAGTTTAGCACGAAAACCTTTATTTTGATAGCGTAAATCTATCATAGCCAAGTTGATATTAGCTTGATTGATTTTATTCATTGAAACCATATAAGGAATAGCAGGTTGACTATTATTTTGAAAATCAGTGCCCCAATAAGTATCGATATATGCAGATACATTAAACTTGTTTAAGCTTTTACTTGCTGCAGTATCATTCAATCCAGTATTGGTTACTTGTGCTGTAATATATACACCAGAAAAACAAGTAAATAGAATTGTAAAGTAGTACTTCAATTCAAGTTGAATATTATTGTAAAACCTTAAGCGCACTGACGTTATTATTTATATCTACTGTTGCAATACAAATTTTCATACCTGATACATCGGGAACTTTACTGATATCCAAAACAGCGTTTTTTTCGGTAACTAACAACTGTACCAATTGGCCATTGATAAATTTTACCTCTTTATTGTTTGGAACAAGAAAAACCCCAAATCCTTTTATTCCTAAATTACCTGAATAGCTGATTTGAAACTCATTCGCAGATGTTTTTATAATAGTTGGTTGCTCTGGTGCGTCATTATTAATCCAAGGCATGGGAGGTACAAGCGCCGGGTAATGATAATAGTTATTTCTCAAACTGTCATTCCAACCATTGGGATTTTTCTCAAAAGTTTTACTGCTGAAGTAAATACTCCCTTGAGTAGTTTTGTATTTTCTGAGTTCCTGAATTTGATTGGGCAATTCATTTTTATTTTTCCAAGCTTCATTGGTTCCTGCTCTGTAAATTCCTTGACCTATATAAATATGTTTACCATAACCATTATCATTCCACCATTTTAAAAGCACATCAAATTCAGCTAATTTATGACCACGCTCCCAATATAATTGAGGAGTAACATAATCAATCCAACCCTTATCTAACCACAATAATATATCGGCATATAAATCGTCGTAATTGGTTTGGCCAGCTTTGGTATCACTGCCCATTGGGTCTTGACTTTTATTGCGCCAAACACCAAAAGGACTAATTCCAAATTTTACCCTAGAATTTGTGCTTCTTATAGTTCTAAATAATTGAACGATTATACTGTCGCAGTTACTTCTTCTCCAATCATCTTTATTTAGCTTTCCCCCATATTGTTCAAATGTTTTTTGATCGGGAAATTCTTTGCCAGTAATTCTATATGGATAAAAATAGTCGTCCATATGGATGGCATCTACATCGTAACGTGCAACAATATCTTTAATAACGCGAACAGTGTGTTCACGAACTTCAGGAAGCCCCGGATTAAAATATTTTTTATCACCATATACTACAAACCACTCTGGGTGAAGTTTGGTAACATGTGTTGGCGCAACAGAAGATTTCAATATATTAAATACAGCCCTATAAGGGTTAACCCAAGCATGAAATTCCATTCCACGTTTATGGGTTTCAGCAATCATAAATTCTAAAGGATCGTAATAGGGAGTTGGCGGCAAGCCCTGTTTCCCTGTTAAATATTCACTCCAAGGTTCATATTGTGATGGATAGAAAGCGTCACCAGCCGGACGAATTTGAACTACCATTGCGTTCATACCGTTGGCTTGATGCATGTCAAGTAATCGAATATATTCCTCTTTTTGTTGAACAACCGGTAAGCCTTTTTTACTAGGCCAATCAATATTTTCTACACTAGCTACCCATACACCTCTAAATTCATAATTGGGAGATTGTTGCCCATTGGCCACTGATATTATTAGAAATAGAAAAATAGTAAAACAGTATTTCATCTTGTTTTTTATTGTTCAAAATAGTTTTAAATCAATCCTTTTCGCGCATTTTATCCAATAATTGATTGAGTAAAATCACCTCTTTTTCATTTAGCTTTTGTAGAATACCATCCAAGGTTGAATTTTGTAAATCCAATCTTTCAATCATTTGCAATCCTTTCTTGGCAATATTCACATCTACCAAACGTTTATCTAAAGAAGATATTTTCTTTTCTACCAATCCTTTCAATAATAATCGATCAACTATTCTGCTGCTATCACTCATTTTATCGACCATGCGATCCCTTATTTGTAGTGTACTTAGTGGCTTTTTACTACCTCTAAGAATTCGTAGTATATTATATTGTTGAGGAGTAATACCCTCCTCTTTAAGAAACTCTTTTATTTTCTCACTGAGCCAACTAGCAGAAAATAAAATATTAAC
>JANOQC010000034.1:0-4313 GCA_031422175.1 Sphingobacteriia bacterium
TAAATCCGGCTCCGCCTGTGATGATGATATTTTTATTCATGGTTTTAAATATAGAACGGCAAATGTAGGATTGTTGAAGAGTTTGTGTATTGAATAATGAATTATTTAATCAGACCAGGCTTGATCTTTAATAGATTGATACACCATTTCAATGCCGGAACGCAGATTGATACTGGCTTTCCAGCCTGCAGCGGTCATTTTAGATACATCCATTAATTTTCTAGGAGTGCCGTCGGGTTTGGAGGAGTCCATTACAATTTCACCTTTATAATCGGTAATTTTCTGCACCAATTGGGCTAATTCTAAAATGGTTACATCCACACCAGTTCCGATATTCACCAGGCCTTTTTCGTTGTAATGTTTCATCAAATACATACAAGCTTCGGCTAGATCATTTACATGTAAAAATTCTCGTTTTGGAGTGCCGCTTCCCCAAATGGTTACTGTAGGCTCGTTGTTTCTTTTAGCCATTATAAACTTACGCAACATGGCGGGCAATACATGACTTGTTGTTAAATTGTAATTGTCGTTAGGGCCATATAAATTAGTAGGCATGGCAGAGATGAAATTACAACCATATTGTGCACGGTATCCATCACATAATTCAATGCCCGCAATTTTAGCGATCGCATAGGGTTGATTGGTTTCTTCTAAATAACCACTCAATAAATATTCCTCTTTTAAAGGTTGTGGGGCCATTTTTGGATAGATGCAAGAAGATCCTAAGAACAATAATTTTTTTACGCTATTGAGGTAACTATGATGAATGATATTGCTTTCCATCATCAGGTTATCATAAATAAATTCAGCGCGATAGGTATTGTTGGCAACAATGCCGCCCACTTTAGCAGCGGCTAAAAAAACATAATCGGGTTTTTCTTGTGAAAAAAAATCGGTTACTGCTTGTTGGTTACGAAGATCTAATTCATTTGATGTTCGAGTAATAATATTGGTGAACCCCTCTGCCGTTAATTTTCTGGCGATCGCAGAACCTACCATTCCACGGTGTCCTGCTATATATATTTTGTCCGATTGATTCATTTTGTTTTATTCCTGTTCTTTATTAATAGTAAACCCGCTGTTCTTTAATAATTGCTCTTGCTTAAATACAATAATATCTGCCGCCACCATTTCTTTCACCATGGAAGCTAAAGTGTATTTTGGTTGCCAGCCCAATTGGGTATTGGCTTTGGTAGGATCACCAATTAATAGATCAACTTCTGTAGGGCGATAATAACGTGGATCTACTTTTACTACTTCAGCACCAATGGCAAGTTTGTATTCGCCAGAAGTACTTTTTACTTTTCCAATTTCATGCTCATCTTTACCAGTAAATTCCAACTCAACGCCAATCTCTGTAAATGCCATTCTTACAAAATCACGGATATAAGTAGTGATGCCTGTAGCCAGCACAAAATCTTCGGGCTTATCTTGTTGCAACATCATCCACATGCCCTCTACATAATCTTTAGCATGACCCCAATCGCGCTGTGCATCTAGGTTTCCAAGGTAAAGTGTATCTTGTAAACCCAATGCAATTCTTGCAACAGCTCTGGTGATTTTTCTCGTAACAAAAGTTTCTCCACGCAAAGGAGATTCATGATTGAATAAAATTCCATTGCAGGCATACATGCCATATGCTTCGCGGTAATTCACTGTGATCCAATAGGCATATAATTTAGCCACGGCATAAGGGCTTCTTGGATAAAAAGGCGTTGTTTCTGATTGAGGTACGGCTTGCACCAGACCATATAATTCAGAAGTAGATGCCTGGTAAAATTTTGTTTTTTTAGTCAGACCCAACAAACGGATCGCTTCTAAAATTCTGAGTGCTCCAATACCATCTGCATTGCCTGTATATTCTGGCGTTTCAAAACTCACGTGTACGTGGCTCATAGCACCCAAGTTGTAAATTTCATCGGGTTGCACTTCTTGAATAATTCTAATAAGGTTAGTGCTATCTGTTAAATCGCCATAATGCAAAGTCATGTGGCGTGTTGGTACATGCGGATCTTCGTAAAGATGATCAATACGTTGCGTATTAAACATCGAACTACGGCGTTTAATACCATGTACTTCATAACCCTTCTTCAGCAAGAGTTCTGTAAGATATGCTCCATCTTGGCCGGTGATACCTGTGATTAATGCTTTTTTCATTTAGTACTATTATCTAATGAACTGCGTTATTTTTCTAAGTGGTTTGGCAAATAAGGTAAACCAGTAGGGTTTTAATCCATTGATTTCCCAAGCCATCCGATCGCCTTTATTGGCCAACAACCTATTTTTTATGGATTGATTGCTGGCTCCACCTGTTCTCATTTTCACCATAACTTCCTGCAAATATGCAACCTTAATGCCAAATCTGTATATAAAACGGAGCATGAGTTCGTAATCGGCGGCTGTATATACATTTAGGTTGAATTTACCATATTGCTCATATACTGTTTTGCGCACAAAAAAAGTAGGATGTGGAGGCATCCAACCATATAAAAAATCAGCTTTTTTAAAGGTACCGGCTTTCCAGCGGCGCTTTACTTTACTTATGTCAAGCGCATTTACATAGTCTAAATCGCCATATACAGCATCGCATTTTTGGGAATTAAACAGTTCTACTACTTTTTCAATTATACTGTTATTGGCATAAATATCATCTGAATTTAAGATTCCAATAATGTCCCCTTTAGCTAATTTAATTCCCTTGTTCATTGCATCGTAAATGCCTTTATCGGGTTCCGATATCAATGGTCCGTTAAAATTGTTTTTTTGAAGAATAGAAAGGGTACTGTCTGTAGAAGCGCCATCAATAATTATATGCTCAATTATAGGATATGTTTGTTCTTTTATTGAACATAAATTAGAAGCAATTGTAGCTTCGCTATTGTATGATGCAGTAATAATTGATACGAGCATATTCATAAATATCCTATAGGTAAGGATTGTATGAATTGATAGGTCTCGGAAGAAAGTAGCCTTTTATCATTGATTCATTTATGACCGATATTTCGATATGAAGACCCCTTGAAAAATTAGAATCAGCATAGAGCTCATCATCATCATGGAAAGGACACCTGACTGTGTCATAAGCTTTTATATTGGATCTTTTATTTGTTTCGTGAATAGATTGTATAACAGCACAATCAAGTTTTCTATTAGCCCCTTTATTTGTAGGCAAAGTTTTCTCAGCCACTTTGTACGTTTTTTCTAAGTCTTTATGTGCTTCTTTTAAAATCCTTAAAGATTGTGGTTCTACTAGGTTTAAACAATTACCCAATTCTATTATTGCTCCAATTACAAAAGGTGTTTTAATTTGACCATTGTATTTTTGTTTACCAGCAGCACATTTTTTAGCATATACTAAAGCCTTTTCGGGGTTTTGTTCCCAAAAATATATTCCTGAACCTAACCAATCCCAAGTATTTATACTTGGCCTAAGTTGTTCTTCACCATTGAGTATCTTTAAGCCAACTTCTTTATCACAGCTATGAAATCCTATTATTTGATAAGGTTGATGAAATGCCAATTTTATTTACTTTTTATTGTTGCTGGGGAATCTTTCGAATATTTTTCCCCTTTTTTGCTAATAATCCTGCATCTACAAGAAATCTCAAAGCACTTTCCTTTGATTCCCTTGCTTTAGAACCAGTTGCTTTAATTGCTTCAATTTGCTTTTTTATCAGAATATCTGTCATAACAAATAAATTAAATAGTTAATTGTATTTCAATATTAAAAATATGCTTTTTTCTGCTATCTTACCTCTCAATTATACAATTTTCCATTACCAGCATATCCATACTGGTTCTTAAATAACAATCCAATGCTTCTTCAGGTGAATTTACAATCGGTTCGTTTTCGTTGAATGAAGTATTGAGTAAAATAGGAATACCTGATTTTTTTCTGAATGCATCTATTAGTGCATAATACCTTGGAGATATGTTTGGTTCTACTGTTTGCAATCTTCCGGTACCATCAGCATGCGTTACCGCAGGTATAATTGCACGTTTTGATTCTTTTATTGGAAATACTTTTTCCATGAATGGAACATCGTCAACTATTTCAAAATATTCACTAACGTATTCTTTTAATATACTTGGAGCGAATGGCCTAAAACTCTCTCTGCGCTTGATCTTACTATTGATCAATTCTTTGGCATCTTGCCTGCTAGGATCCGCTAAAATAGATCTTCCTCCTAAAGCACGAGGACCAAATTCAGCCCTCCCATTGAACCATCCCACCACACCAGCATCAATTAATCGATCGGCAACATAATCAAATAAAAATTCATCTTCCAATTTGATGTACTCAATATTTTTTG
>JANOQC010000035.1:0-17573 GCA_031422175.1 Sphingobacteriia bacterium
CTTCAATCAGGTAAACATTTCTTTCCGAAGCGTTTCTTGCAATTAATTCTGCAATAAAACCAGTTAAAAATAATTGCATACCAATTATCATGGTGGCTAAAGCGATAAAAAAGAAAGGCTTATTGGTTATAGCTACTTCTGGATCAATCAGTTTGGCTATAATCAAATAAAGACTAGCGCTTAATCCTACTAAAAAAAATAATGTTCCATAAAGGCCAAAAAATTGCATTGGTTTTTTTCCGAATTTCCCTAAAAACATAATGGTACCTAAATCTAGAAAACCGTTGACAAAACGAGATATTCCGAATTTGGTTGAACCGTATTTTCTAGGACGATGCTCTACAATTTTTTCTCCAATTTTTCTAAAGCCACTCCATTTTGCCAATATGGGAATATATCGATGCATTTCACCAAATACTTCTATACTTTTCACTACTTTTTTTCTATAGGCCTTTAATCCACAATTAAAATCGTTGAGCTGAATGCCCGAACTCTTTCTTGCAACAGCGTTAAATAATTTAGAAGGAATATTTTTAGTAAGTGTATTGTCAAATCTTTTTTTCTTCCATCCACTTACCATATCATAGCCATCATTTATAATCATGCTATATAAAAACGGAATTTCATCAGGGGAGTCTTGCATATCGGCATCCATTGTAATGATTACATCGCCTTGGGCAGCCCTAAACCCCTCATTCAATGCTGCAGATTTGCCATAATTACGTTGAAACTTAATTCCTTTGATACTTTGATTCTCTCTTGCAATTGTTTGAATTACTTCCCAACTATTATCGGTACTTCCATCATCAATTAAAAGTACTTCGTACTTCAGGTTATTGGCATCAACCACTTTTTTAATCCATGCACATAGTTCAGGCAGTGATTCTTCTTCATTTAATAATGGTATGACGATGGATAAATTCATTTTCAATATTATTCAAAGGGAGTTTTAGGAACTTTTTTAGTGAATGCGGCGCCTAATAATGATCCTAATGCACCAATAAATGCTAAGCCGAACATGATGCCGCCAATAGCAAATGGAAGAAAAAACTTTCTAGTCATTTCAATCCCGTTATCAATGTCTTTTTCTGACAATGAATTATTCTTTTCCATTTCAATTCTGGCTTGATCTAAAGCTTGGTCGGTCATTTCTGGGAAAAGAAATTTGAAAGCTATAATGGTATAAATTATAAAAATCACCGTCATTGCAGCTGTAGCTTTAAAACCATGTGCAAATACATTTCCAAATGTTACATTATCGTTCATTTCTTTTCCATAACTAATACAAGCCCAAATAAGTGCAGCAATAATTAATACAGATTGTATCCATTGTAGAGATTTTATTTTTGCTAACCCCGTTAATTGGAAAATAACACTAAGTACAATTAATACTAAACTTATTATTAAACCTTTCATCCATGGTGGGGTAATATTATTTTCCATTTTTGTTTTTTAATTTGAGTAATAATTTCCTTTATTTATTGTGCCAAGCACTTTTCCTTTTAATGAACAATCTATAAATGCACTATTTAAAGATTTGCTCTTGAAATTAGACTTTGCTAAAATAGTAGTTTCATTTCTTTGAAAAATAGTTAACTCCGCTATTGCTCCTTCTTCGATATGAGTAGTAGGAATTTGGAAAATATTACGGGCATTGAGGGAGAAGAGCTCAATTATTCGGTCATCTGATAATTCTTCTATCAAATGATTTATTACTAAAAAAGAAGTTTCAAGACCAATCATTCCAAACGAGGCAGCATCAAATTCACAGATTTTATGATCCCAATCTTGGGGTAAATGATGAGAAGCAATACAATCTATTGAACCATTTAAAACACCTTCTCTTAAGGCAAGCATATCTTTTTTGGTTCTTAATGGTGGGTTTACTTTTAGAAATGTATCATAAGATTGAAGGTCTTCATCGCAGAAAAACAAATGGTAAGGAGTTACACTACAACTTACAGATAGCCCTTCTTTTTTTGCAGCGCTAATTAATTTCAAAGAGTTTGCAGTTGAAACTCCAGTAAAATGAATTTTAGAACCAGTATACCTAACTAAATCTATATCTCTTTTGAGCATAATTTCCTCAGAGATTGCTGGGATGCCTGGCAAGCCGAGTCGGGTTGAAATTATTCCTTCGTTCATCAACCCCGCTGCTCCAATACTTTTATCAATTGGAACTTGTATTAACACACCATCAAATGCTTTGACATATTGAAGTGCTTTTATAAATAACCCGGGTGATTGAACAGGGTTTATTCCATCAGAAAAAGCAATTGCTCCGCTATTGTGCATATCATACATTTCGGCCAATTCTTTGCCTTCTGTATTTTGGGTAATAGCACCTAGAGGGTGAATGTAAATCGGTAAGTTGTTGCTTTGTTTTGCAGCATATTCAACCAATGATTTATTATCAGTAACTGGCTTGGTATTAGGTAGGGTAAATACTCTTGTAAATCCTCCAGCAACAGCAGCGTTAGCACCTGTTTGAATGGTTTCTTTGAATTCAAATCCTGGATCACAAAAATGGGCAAAAATATCTACCCAACCAGGAGAAACACATAATTGATTTCCTTCAATAACGATGGAGGCTTTTTCAGTTAAATCAGCTCCAATTTTTGAGATGATATTGTTTTCTATTAGTAGATCAAATATTTTACCGTTAAAAGGAGAGTTGGTGTCGGTAATTTTTACCTGCTTCAATAGAATGTTCATGCAGTGGTTGAAAATTTGATGCAATATAGCTTGAAAATTTCTTTTCACCCTTTATTTACTGACTGTATGAATTTATTTGATAGTGAATCGTTGAATTAACCAATTTTTAATTCGGTTGCGAGTTAGATGAAGCAATACAGCAATCGAAACAAAAAAGTTAATTTCATAAATTGGAGTGAGCTTCTCCCTTTTTCATTCGATTAAAATAATGTTGGAAACAATTAGGATAATAGTTGTATATTCTTTAGAAATAATGTAAAATGGACTATTTATATTGATGGGCAACGAATTGGCAATACAAATTATCTATCTTTACTATATATTCATGCAATGAATTGGGCAAAAAGAACCTTTTTGGTATATATTTTTTTATGTTTTGGACAATTATTTGCCCAAACTAACCCACTTTCATTGCGATCGAGTGTTGGGTTAGCTACTTATTATGGCGATTTAACTGAAAAAGCCAAAATATTTAATCAATCTTCTCTAAGTTTTTCTATAGGTCTTAATTATGATATAACTGACCAGATTATTGGCAAATTCGATTTTTCAATAATGAAATTAAAAGGAGACGATCGGTTCAATTCTCGACAAGATTTAATTAATCGTAATTTAAATTTCACTACAACTTTATGGGAATTTCAACTAGGAGCAGAGTATGAGTTCTTAAACATGATAAGCGAAGAGTATATATTAACTCCTTATTTGGGGCTTGGAATTGGGTTATGTCATTTTAATCCTTGGACGTATGATAGAATTGGAGAAAAAAGATACCTCAGAGATTTTGGTACGGAAGGTCAAGGATTGCCTTCTTATCCAGAGAGAAAAGTGTACAGTAAAATGGCACTCTACATACCAATTAATTTTGGCATTAAATATGCGATCAATGAAGATATTCGTCTTGTTTTTGATATCAATTTCCGTAAAACATTTACCGATCATTTAGATGATGTAGGCACGGCTTATCCAGATAAAAATATCATTTTAGCTGAAGCGAAAGATCCTACAACAACCATTGGCCTGACGTATAGAGGAGATGAGATTTCGAATAATCCGTACCCAAGTACATCTCTTCAAAGAGGAGGGTATACCAAAGATTTTTATTATACCACGAGCATTGGTGTTATTTTTCGATTGAATAATATTTCCTTTGGCGGCGGCGGTGGTGCGGGCGGGTTATTTAAAAGAACAGGCAGGATTGGTTCGAGGAGTTCTCGATTAAGATCACCTGGCAGGGTATTCTAACTCATAAAAAGGCCCAGCTACATGATGCAACTGGGCCATATTAAATTCCATAATTCCAAAAATTATCCAAAATAGTCGGTTAGAATCTTTCCAATTTTGAAAAGAAAAAGTCAGACTCAATAACAGCATTTTCGTCACTATCACTTCCATGAACTGCATTTTCCCCAATAGATGATGCAAATATTTTACGAATGGTGCCTTCAGCAGCTTGCGCTGGGTTTGTAGCCCCAATCAAGGTTCTGAAATCTGCCACAGCATTTTCTTTTTCTAAAACTATTGCTACAATTGGGCCACTAATCATAAAATCTACTAGTTCTTGAAAAAAAGGCCTAGCTCTATGAATGTCATAGAATAAACCAGCTTGCTCTTCTGTTAATTTTATCCATTTCATTCCTTTGATGGAAAATCCAGCTTTCACAATCTGGTCTAAAATTGCACCAGTATGCCCTTTTTGAGTGGCATCGGGCTTAATCATGGTAAATGTTTGTTTGCTCATATTTTTAAATTTCGCGGCAAAAGTAAGCAATAGCATGGGTTTGATGTACTGCATCCATATTAATTTTAACATTTAATGGTAAAATGTTTTGATTTACTTGATTAGATACTGCAATTTTGCCGCCATTGTATGCAAAATATAGCTTCATTTTATCCATTATTGTTTACTCCGCAGCAGGTAGTTATAACTACACACCAAAAACCTGATGGGGATGCGATGGGTTCTTCCTTAGGTCTATTTCATTTTTTGAAAGAATTGGGTCATACAGTAACAATAATTTCTCCTACGAATTGGGCAGATTTTTTGCATTGGATGCCAGGTACAGATACTGTCATTAATTTTGAAATGAATAAAGAAAAGGCATTAAAAATATTGGGAGAAGCTACCGTTCTTTTTTGCTTGGATTTTAATATTTTTCATAGAACCAAACATTTGGCAACTCATTTGGCTAATGCTTCTGCAATTAAAGTGTTGATAGACCATCATCAACAACCAGACAGCCCTTCCTTTGATTATGGAATAAGTGATACGGCAAAAAGTTCCACATGCGAAATGATCTATGATTTTATTGTTGGTTCTGGAAATGAAACTGCCATTAATAAGGATATAGCAACATGCCTTTACACTGGTGTAATGACAGATACCGGATCATTTAGATTTCCTTCTACAACGGCATCTGTTCATAGAATGGTGGCTCGATTAAAAGAAGCTGGCTTGGATCATTCCGAAGTACATAATCATATTTATGATAACTTTTTAGAGAACAGACTCCGATTTATTGGTTTTGCATTGTTAAACAGAATGCAAGTTTTGTATGAGTATAATACTGCTTTAATGTATATTACAAGGCAAGATTTACATAAATTCGAAATCAAAACAGGCGATTCTGAAGGATTGGTAAATTATTTATTAACTATAAAGGGAATTAAATTCGGAGCAATAGTAATAGATAGAGACGAAGAAAGAAAATGGAGTTTTAGAAGTAAGGGCGGATTTGATGTAAATCAATTTGCAAGAAATCATTTTGAAGGAGGAGGTCACGCCAATGCATCTGGGGGAAGAAGTAGCGGCTCTATAGAAGAAACCGTTGCACATTTCAAAGAAGTAATTAAACCGTTTAAAAATCAACTACAATAAATAAAAAATGAGGAGAATCACTTTTACGCTATTATCAGCGCTTGTATTGCTTGCAAGTTGTAATCAATATGAAAAAACACCTACAGGTCTTGCGTATAAAATCAGCAAAGGCAGCAGTAAAGATTTACTTAAACAAGGTCAATTCGTTAAAATGCATGTGGAGTACAAGCTTCCTGCAAAAGATTCTGTGTTAAGCAGTTCTTTCGGAAGAATCCCAGTGTATTTCATGGTAGACACTTCACGTATGTCTAAGCATAGTTTCATCGAAATCATTAATAAAATTGCACCAGGCGATAAAGTAGATTTCGTAATGAATGTGGATAGCTTAAAAAAGTTAGGAATGTTGGAATACAACAATATCTTTCATCAGAAAGATTTGATTAATGGTAAAGTAGAAGTAATTAAAACCTTTACTACACAAGAATTGATGATGGCCGATTACCAAAAAGAAATGGATATTGAAAAAATTAGAGAATCAAAAGAATTAAAAGATTTGATTGCTAAAAAAGGAGCAAAAGTAAAAGAAACTGCTTCTGGTGCATTTGCGGAAATTACCAAGCAGGGTGATGTAAATGCAATGGCTGATTCTGGCAAACAAGTTTCAGTAATGTACAGAGGTACATTTACCAATGGTAAGAAATTTGATGGTAATATGGATGCTGATTCACAAAATAAACAACCATTAACTTTTGTTGTAGGAACTGGGGGTGTAATTAAAGGAATGGATGAAGCAATGCGTTTATTTGGAAAAGGTGGAACAGGTAAATTATATATTCCAGCTTTGTTGGGATATGGGCCAAATGGAAGTGCTCCTATAATACCTCCATATGCAACATTGATTTTTGATATTGAAGTATTGGATGTTACTATACCTGCACCTCAACCAGTGCAACCTGCAATGCCAGGAGCGCCGCAGCAGAGATAAGAGATAAGAGATAAGAATTATTGAGTTATTGAGTTATTGAGTGATCGGGTTTCGATGCTTGATAACTCAATTTCTTTTTGGGACTAATAACTGTGTCAATTGAATAGCTTCAACTGCTTCTTTTACATCATGAACTCTTAAAATATTGGCCCCTTTTAACAAGCCAAAAGTATGCATAACAGTTGTACCATTTAAGGAGCTTTCTGCATCTATTTCTAAGCTTTTATAAATCAACGATTTTCTTGAAACACCTAATAAAACAGGAACATTGAAAATGGATAGACATTCCAATTCATTCATGAGTTTAAAATTGTCTTCCAATGTTTTCCCAAATCCAAATCCGGGGTCTATAATCACATCTAATATTCCAGCATTTTTACAAGCGTTCAGCCTTTCTATAAAATATTGTATAACGGATTTACTAATATTGGTGTATTGTATTTTTTCATGCATTTTTTTGATATCATTGGAACAATGCATACATATATAAGGCACTTTTAAAGCGGCAACTGTATCAAGCATATCACTAAAAAATTGACCTCCACTAATATCGTTAACTATCGAAGCGCCGGCATTTACGGCAGCTTTTACAACTTCAGGATGAAAACTGTCTATCGAAATTAATATTGTTGAAAATTGTTGATTTAGGGCTTCAATTATTGGTAAAACCCGATCTATTTCTTCTGAAGGGCTTATTAATGATGCGCCTGGTCGGGTACTTTGTCCACCAATATCTAGTATTGAAACACCTTCGTTGACCATTTTGGTAGCCAAATCAATTGCAAATTGAGTTTGATTAGCCCTGCTTTTCTCATAAAAAGAGTCTGGCGTAGCATTGATAATACCCATAACCTGCGGTTCTTCAATAATCCATAAACTTCCTTTGCAGTTAATTGTAAACATTTGCTTGATTCAGTTAAATTGCACCTGATTCAAAGATATTGTCAAAAGCCAATAAAACCATTATTTATAATGTCGGATACCAATAAACAGTATGATCTAGTAGTAGCCAATTCATATGATATATTTATTAAAAAGACCAAAGATTATGGAACGGCTTGGAGAGTTCTAAGAACTATTTCGGTAGTTGATCAAATTTTTATAAAAGCACTAAGAATTAGAACAATTCAAGACTTAAAAACCCAAAAAGTGGAGGATGATATTGCTTCAGAATTCAAAGGAATATTGAATTATGCAATAATTGGTTTGATACAATTAGAAATGAATAATGCAACTGTTGAAGAATTGGAGGTAGAAGCAACTGCGCTAAAATACCAGCAAGCTGCAAAATTGGCAAAAGATACAATGCTGTCTAAAAATCATGATTATGGGGAGGCTTGGAGGGAAATGAGTCAGGAAAGTTTTGCTGATTTAATTTTGGTAAAATTGTTGCGTATCAAACAGATATTACAAAATGATGGGAAAACACTAATTAGTGAAGGAATTGATGCTAACTATATAGACATTATTAATTATGCTGCATTCGCATTGATTTTAATTGACGAAGGAAAACATATTTCATGAAAACAACACTTTTGATAATTCGTTGGATAGTTGGGTTATTGTTCATTTTTTCTGGAATGATTAAAGTGAATGATCCAATGGGTTTGAGTTATAAAATGCAAGAGTTTTTTGAAGTGCTGAACCTACACTTCCTAAACAATTATGCGTTGGTTTTCTCGCTTGGAATGAATGTTTTTGAAGTACTTGCAGGAGTAGCAGTGATTATAGGATGGCGGATGAAATTATTTAGTTGGTTATTGTTTTTATTGATTATTTTTTTTACTTTTCTCACTGGCTTTGCTTTGTTTTCGGGGAAAATTAAAACCTGCGGTTGCTTTGGCGATTGCATTCCATTAACTGCGGCACAATCCTTCGCGAAAGACCTTATATTATTTCTCCTAATCTTAATTTTAGTAGCAGCACACCATAAAATAACACCATTATTAAAACCGTTTTTTTCCGGATCAATTTTAATTTTAACCATTGGATTGGCTTGTTTTTTACAGTGGTATGTTTTACAACATCTCCCTTTTGTAGATTGTTTACCCTATAAAAAAGGGAATAATATCATTGCACAAATGAAAATGCCAGAGGGAGCCACTTTAGATAGCTTTTCCATTCAATTTATATATCAGAAAAACGGAAAAAAGTTACAATTTGATCAGGAGCATTTCCCGGTTGATTTTGATTCTACTTATTTGTATATTGATCGTAAAGATCAATTGGTAAAGGCAGGAAATGGATTAAAACCAGCAATTGTAGATTTTTCATTATTGACTTTAAATCAAACAGATACCACAGAAGCCATTTTTCAACAACCAGAAGAATACCTGTTGGTCTTTATTCAAGATGCAGTGGATATAGACAAATGGCAAAATAAATTGAAGAAAATATTGACTGGAGTAGAAAAAAAATCAACGCCAGTTTATCTTGTTTCGGCAGAAGCATCCAAAATAAAAGAAGTATTTCCTGCTTACACAGTATTGAGTTGTGATGCTACTGTTATAAAAACTGCTGCTAGGGTTAATCCGACTTTTTACTTAATGAAAGGCGCCACAATAATTGATAAACGCAGTTATCTCGATGCAACACTAATAACTCAATAACTAATAACTAACTGAAGTTATTGTATAATAACTTCAGTTATCACGTCTTCTCCAAAGAGTTCATTCACTCTAGTAATGATCTGCGGTTTTTGAAATTGTAACTCATTCTTTAATGGACCAATATTGGTATGAATGAATAATTTTTTATTGATGATCTGTACCTTATCTGTGTATTTAGCAATGGTCTTTCCCATTAGTTTCGCCCATACTTCTTCAATTTGAACAGCACGTATACCGTTTTTTAAATTGCTCTTTCTAATAAAACCTTTTAATGCGTCTCCAATATGCATTTCAGCCATTGTATAAAGTTAGCGTAATTTTTATAATTCAATCAGTTGAAATGATTCTCCAGTTTGGGTTAACTGCTTTTGGAGTCTATCTATATGTGTGTCTGTAATAAATACCTGTCCGTATTTGTTGCTAGATACTCGTTCTAATAGTTGAAACATCCTATTTTCATCGAGTTTCTCAAAAACATCGTCTAATAATAAAATAGGAGCAAAGCCAATATGCTTGTGTAGAAAATCCCATTCAGCCAATTTCAAAGCGAATAATAAGCTCTTTCGCTGTCCTTGCGAAGCCTCAGATTTAAATGCATAATGGTTGAGTTGAATAGTCAGCTCGTCTTTATGTATTCCTTTAGTGGTACGCTGAAGTATTACATCTTTTTGAAAACTATTGTTAAGTAAAATTTTAAAGGAATTTTCACTTAGTTCACTTTGGTATGCTAAACTAAGCTCATCGGATTTGCCAGCAATGGCAGTGTACAAGCTAATGACAGAAGGAATAAATTGCTGTAAAAATATAGTTCTTTGCTGGTAGATATATTCCCCAGCTTTGATTAATTGATTATTTAATACTTCCAATAATACTTGATCAATAGTATTTGAATCGGAATGTTTTATTAGACTATTTCTTTGCTGCAATACTTTTGTATAATCCATTAAATGGTATAAATAATTTCGATCTGTCTGAGATAAAATGGTGTCTATCATTTTTCTTCGGCCTTCTCCGCTTCCACTAATAATTTCAACATCATCAGGCGCAATCATCACACAAGGAAATTTACCTACATGGTCAGACATTTTTTTAATTAGTTCACTATTTACCGTAAATTCTTTTCGGTTATTTTCTCTTAGAATACAGGTGATACTAATACTATTATTTTGAAGTATATAATTACCAGTTAAACGCATTCCCATTTGGTCATGCTTTACATTTTGGGAATCAGTTCGTGAAAAGTAACTTTTTGAAAATCCTAAATAATAAATGGCATCTAATAAATTGGTTTTTCCAACCCCATTTAATCCTCCAATGCAAATAATTCTTTCATTGAATTCCCACTTTTGATGTTGGTAATTCCTGAATTGTAACAGTTCGAGTTCTTTAAGCAGGAGCATGGTTTGCAAAGTAATAAAGAACCACGTTAATAAATTGGCTGATTTGGAATAAAGCCATTATTTTTAATAAAATTTATTGAGTGAAGACGATTTTATCTGAACAGCAAATAGCACTTACCGTTAAGCGGCTTGCTCACCAGATTGAGGAGAATAACCAGGGTTTGATTGATACGGTTATTATTGGATTACAACCTAGAGGCGTTTTTTTAAGTGATCGTATTGTGGAAGAATTGAAGCAGCTCATACCTCCTCAGTCAATTAAGTATGGCAAATTAGATATTACTTTTTACAGGGATGATGTTAGAAAAGCCTTGCATATAGCCAATGCAACTGAAATTCCATTTAGTATTGAAGGTAAAAAAGTGGTGTTGATAGATGATGTGTTGTATACTGGAAGAACTATTAGAGCAGCATTGGATGCTTTATTGGATTTTGGAAGACCTTCCAAAGTTGCTTTATGCGTTTTAATAGACAGAAGATTTAGTAGAGAATTGCCTATTCAGCCGGACTTTTCTGGGAAAGCAATCGATACGATTGTGTCTGATAAGGTAAAAGTTAACTGGGCAGAAACGTCAGAAAAAGATGAAGTGGTTATTGTATAAAAATTATTAATTAGCTTTGATTTTTAATGAAACTATCTACCAAACACTTACTTGGTATTAAAGATCTCTCCAAGGAGGATATTAACCTCATTCTTTCTACTGCCGAACAATTCAAAGAAGTATTACAACGACCTGTAAAAAAGGTTCCATCATTAAGGGATATTACTATCGTGAATTTGTTTTATGAGAATTCTACCAGAACACGTATGTCATTTGAATTAGCCGAAAAAAGGCTTTCAGCTGATGTACTCAATTTTACAACAAGCAGCTCATCAGCAGCAAAAGGAGAAACGCTACTTGATACCGTAAATAATATTTTGAGCATGAAAGTGGATATGGTAGTGATGAGGCATAGTGCTTCCGGAGCTCCTCATTTTTTGGCACAACATATTCCTGCTGCTATTGTAAATGCGGGGGATGGAATTAATGAGCATCCAACCCAAGCGTTGTTAGATGCATTTTCAATGAAAGAGAAATTAGGGAGGATCGAAGGTCTTAAAGTGGCTATAATTGGCGATATTATGCACAGTAGAGTTGCGCTCAGTAATTTGTATTTACTAAAGAAAATGGGGGCAGAAGTGATGGTGGTTGGCCCCCCAACTTTAATACCAACATATATAGGCGAAGCTTTGGGAGTACGCGTTACTTACAACTTACAAGAAGCTTTGAAATGGTGCGATGTTGCCAATGTATTGAGAATACAATTGGAAAGACAAAATCAACCTTTGTTTTCATCTTTAAGAGAATACAATCTGGCATATGGAATAAAACGAAGTAATTTGGATAGCTTGGGGAAAGATATTGTGATTATGCACCCAGGACCAATTAATAGAGGCGTAGAATTAGACAGTGATGTAGCGGATGGCAAATGTTCCATTATTTTAAATCAGGTAGAAAATGGGGTTGCCGTTAGAATGGCTGTATTGTATTTATTGGCAGGCAGAGAAGATAATTCATAACTCATAATTCATCATTCCAAATGCGAATCTGTTTATTCCCAGGAACCTTTGACCCAGTAACCCTTGGTCATACAGATATTATCAACAGAGCATTGCCTTTGTTTGATAAAATTTTCATTGGTATAGGTATCAATTCATCTAAAAATCCAATGTTTAGTGCAGAACAGCGAATGGAATGGTTCAATCAAATTTATAAGGATGAACCAAAGGTTCAAAGTGTTGTTTATGATGGATTAACAGTACATTATTGCGAAAAAATTGGAGCTCGTTTTATTTTAAGGGGAATTAGATATGTGAGTGATTTTGAATATGAAAAAACAATTGCTGATGCCAATCGAACAATGGATAGTAATATTGAAACCATCTTTCTAACAGGGGAACCCAAGTATACTTCTGTGGCTTCTACAATTGTAAGAGATATTATTCGCAATGGAGGAAATGCTTCACCTTTCTTGCCACAGGCAGTCATAGATTCAATCAAAAAAAAATGAATATTTGGTTCAATAAAAATGTTTCATTGGCTGATTTTGCAGGCTTGTCTAAAAATACTTTAGATGCACATCTTGGAATAGAATTGATAGAAATAGGACCGGACTTTTTAAAAGCAAAAATGCCTGTTGACGATCGTACAAAGCAGCCATATGGCTTATTACATGGAGGAGCATCGCTGGTTTTGGCAGAAACTTTAGGAAGTTTTGGTGCAGCGATGGTGATTGATTTAAATGAGTTTATTTGTGTTGGACAAGAAATCAATGCCAATCATTTGCGCAGTGTGAGAGATGGTTTTGTAACTGGTATTTCTAAGCCTATACATATTGGCTCGAGTTCTCAAGTATGGGACATTAAAATTTATGATGATAAAGAAAGAATCATTTGTATCAGTAGAATTACAGTTGCCGTGATGAAGAAAAAAGTTGAATCACGTCAATAATATTGGGATAAGTGTTGATTAAATAATCAGGTATTGAATTAACTCCAACCCATTTAATCATAGTAATATCTTCTTCTGTTTGAGGAACTAATTTGGGCTCACCTTTCACTTTCATATGATACCAATGACTTTCTTTAACTACCTCTTCCTTTATATATGGATCGAAATATTCATGAAAGGTTATGGTGATGAATTTTCCTAATTCGATTTCATTTAATCCTGTTTCTTCTTGTACTTCTCTTACGGCGCATGCTTCAATGGTTTCTCCAGCGTCTAATTTTCCTTTAGGTAAATCCCAAAAACCCCTTCTGAAAATCATCAGTAATTCATTTTGGTCATTAAAAACCAAACCACCTGCAGCAATTATTCGCTTTTTATCCATATTCCCAAAACTCAAATAATTTTTGTCATTTTCCAATTCAAAAATGGTTTTACATTCGTTGGATGACAAATGAAAAAGCAGTTGCTGAAAAATTGTTACAAGTAGAGGCAGTAAAACTAAGCCCCAATGACCCCTTTACATGGGCTAGTGGATGGAAAAGCCCTATTTACTGTGATAATAGAAAAGTCTTATCATTTCCTTATGTTCGTGATTTTATCAAAAGCGAATTATGCAATATTATTTTTGAACAGTTTCCCGATGGGGATGCATTGGCGGGTGTAGCAACAGCTGGTATCCCATGGGGAGCAATGGCTGCGGATCAATTAAAATTACCTTTTATGTATGTTCGGCCTAAACCAAAGGAACATGGATTGGGCAATCAAATTGAAGGAGCTTATTCTAAAGGGCAACGTGTATTGGTGATAGAGGATCTTATTTCTACAGGAAAAAGCAGCTTACAGGTGGTTGAGGTATTAAGGAAGGCCGAAGTAGAGATTGTTGGAATGGTTTCCATTTTTACTTACGGATTTGATCAAGCAACCAAAGCTTTTCAAGAAGCCGGTGTTGTTACCCGATCCTTAACTGATTATTCAACAATGATAGAATTGGCCCTTGAAAAGGGGATAGTAGATGAGGCCAATAAAGAGCTTTTGATGAATTGGAGCAAAGCCCCTTCAGTTTGGGGCAGATAAGAAAGAAGAGATAAGAGAGATGAATTAAGAGATATGAGATACAATCTAAGAGATAAAAGATACCAATAACTCAATAACCTAGTAATAAATAAAGCTGTATCATGAAAACCTACCTAACCTCCATCTGCATATTGATTGTCTTTATTGGTAAAGCCCAAATGCCCAAACAACAATGGGTTACTATCAAATCTGTTAATCTAAAATGTTGGGAATGTAAAGAGCGCTTGGAAAAGTACTTGGTTGTTGAAAATAAATCTAATATGGAATCAGGAATGATTCAGTGGAAAATCAATTTATTGCAAGGCGAAATAAAAGTACAATTCTGGCCTGACCGAACCGATGAAAATACCATTAGAGTAGCTTTAAATAATGCAGGATTTGATGCAGATGAAGAAAAAGCAGAACCAGAGGCTTATAAAAAACTGCCTCCTATTTGCAAGCGTTCAGATGATGGGGGTGGACCTCAACCTAAAAAACCTTGCCATATTCAGCCTTATAATTAATTGCATAAACTGAATATAATTCGAGCATCAACCCATAATTAAAACAAATTCAAAGCTTGTTTCGATTGATAATTAAATGGAACAGTCTTAAAAATGCCCCCTTTCCCAACTTTTACTGTTCCTCGGGCTTCAATAAGCACTTCTTTATGAAATAGCATGCTGGCCGAATGCTTGAGCAAATTTTTCATGTCCAATTGTATAGTAGCAGGTAAAGCAAATTCGCTCATCCGATCAATATGCATGATGGTGTCTAACTGAAATTTCCCCAAAAAAAGGCTATCCAGAAAAATATCACTGTCCACCTTTCTTAGGTCAAGCCCAAATTGATTGGGATTATAATACACAATTTCAAAGCTTAGGGAGCTTTGGTTAAAACCCAAAGAATTCAATTTTACTTTCTTAATGTCCCGATATTCGAATTCTTTCGGTTTGGAACAAGCCATAAATAAGAAGCCGAAAATGAACAATAGGAGGGTAGTCTTCAAGTTGATGAATTTAATACTTTGATGAAATTATTGCAAATTAAGGTTAAATTGCCTTTTAATCAATACTAATAATATTAGTTTTTTTGTGCATTTTATTGATCTTTTTGTATGCTACTAAATTTAGCAAACTTAATTTAGTATAATAAGTTGATTGTTAATATTTTAAATACAGTTATATAAATATTTAATAACCACAAATTATGTATATTATTGAATAATACATTTAGTTGGTATAGAGACTTAAACACTTTTTAAAATGAAATCATTATTAATTGAAAATCAATACTTTGGAACGGTTAACTATTATAAAATGTTGTTTGATTATTCGTATATTGAAATTGATCAATATGAACGCTTCCAAAAAATGAGTTTTAGGAACAGATGTATTATTCCTGGCTCCAACGGATTGATTCAATTAACGGTACCAGTAGAAAAAGGCAGGAATCAGCATACTTCTATTCGGGAGGTAAAAATTGCTTATACAGAGAATTGGGGTTTGCAGCATTGCAAATCCATGGAAGCCTGTTTTAACCGGGCACCTTTCTTTGAATTTTATAGAGATGAGCTTTTTGGCCTTTTAGAAAAAAGACCCGTTTTTTTGTTTGACCTGAATATGGCAGCTCTAGAATGGGTGCTCAAAAAATTAAAAGTACCATTGGAAATAGGGTTCTCCCAATTGGAGGAAAATAACCCCAATAGGTTGATGGAGGATAGAAGAAATAGTCAATTACCCAAAAACTATAGCCAAGAAACCGAAACCATTAAGTACACCCAAGTTTTTGAGGACCGAATTGGATTCAAGCCCAATATGAGCATACTTGACCTTTTATGCTGTACAGGTCCGGCAGCTTTAACATATCTAAAAAGCAACGATTCAATAAAATAAAGCGTCTTTAAATTGAACTTTGGGTACTAAATGTAGTTTTACAGAATCAAATACCCTGCAAAAACACAGGTTACCTTTCATGAAGCTGTACAAATTTCTGCTGAGTTGTTTTGTGGGGTTGACCTGTTCACATTCCTATGCACAAGAATTCTCCAATAAAGGCAAGGATTTTTGGTTGGGTTATTCTTATCATGTAAGAATGGATCCTGATCAATTGCCATCTAACATTAATTCCCAAAACTTGATATTGTATTTTACATCTGATCAAAATGCCAATGTTTTGGTAGAGATCCCTGGTGTAGGATATTCCAAAACTTATCAAGTTATTGCCAATCAAGTAACTATATCTGAAGCCCTACCTAAATCTGGATCTCAGGATGTTCGATTAATGCAACCTGGTTTGTCCGATAAAGGAATTCATATTACCAGCGATCGTTCCATTGTAGCTTATGCACACAATTACAGTTTAAATGTTTCTGGTGCAACTGTTCTATTTCCTACAAATACTTTAGGGATAGAATATTATTCTGTGGGCTACACACAAAATTCAAATGAAATTAATTCCAATGCCTTCTTTTTTATAGTAGCATCAGAGGATAATACTACGGTAGAAATTACCCCAAGTGCTTCTAATTTGAATGGATTAACTGTTGGGAGAGCTTCCATTTTACCCTTTAAGCTGAATAAAGGTCAAATATATCATGTGATGGGAACCACTAATGGAGATTTTGGTTCAGATTTAACTGGCTCAAAAATTCGGTCAATTAGCTCTGCTGGTGCAGGATGCAAACCTATTGCTGTTTTTTCAGGAACAGGCAAGATGAATATTGGAATTGGCCCTCCAAGACCCGGAACAAATCAACCTAATAGATCTTCAGACAATTTTATTGCTCAGGCATTCCCCGCTAATGCTTGGGGCACCAAATATTTAACAGCGCCAACTGGCTCTCAACCCAACAATTTTTTCAGGGTATGTGTAAAAGATCCATCAACAGCTGTTTTTCTAAATGGAATTCAACTGCCATTCTCCATGTTACAAAATGGATTTTATTATGAGTTTAAAAATGGCAATCAATTTGGCGCTAATCTACCAATACCTAATAGCATAGAATCGGATAGGCCGATTTTAGTTGCCCAATTTTGTACTACTCAAAATGCAGAAGGAAATACAGGAGATGGAGATCCTGAAATGATTTACCTCAGCCCAGTTGAACAAACCACAAATAAAATCACGGTATATTCTGCCAATAATTTTCAGATTAATCAAAGCTATATTAACGTAATAATTAAGAATGATGGAGTGTCTAGTTTTAAATTAGATGGGTCTGGTAGCATATTATTTCAACCTCACCCTGGAGACCCTAATTATGCTTATGCAATTATTCCTGTAAATTCTGGTTCATCTCATGCTTTGTATTCTGATAGTGGGTTTAATGCTATTGCCTATGGCTTTGGGGATGCTGAGAGTTATGGATATAATGCTGGTACCAATATTGTAGATTTAAATCCTCCAATAGCTATTAAAAATGAATTTGCCAGTAGTGGTATAAGTTATTCTGCAACATGTACTAATACACCTTTCAGGGTTAAAGTAACTTTACCTTAT
>JANOQC010000036.1:0-16971 GCA_031422175.1 Sphingobacteriia bacterium
GGGAGAACGAGGGGTCTCGAACCCCCGGCCTTCAGATCCACAAACTGACGCTCTAACCGACTGAGCTACGCCCTCCGTTTTTATGGGTGGCAAAAATAGCATATTTTTTCTTAAAAAACAATCCTTCCAAAGCTTTGTTAATTGAATTGATTTTTTATAATATAAATTCATTTTAAGTTATTTTTGAATAGATCATGCAAAAATTGAAGCAATTTATGAAGACAAGAAAAGGATTAATACTAATAGCAATTGTGTTATTTGGTGGTTTATTTTTCGCATTTAGAACTATTAGTGTAAAAGAATCTACTAATCTGGTGACGCTTCAACAGCGATTATTAAACGCAGTAGGAGCTTTATTAGAACAGGAGCATTATAGTCCGAAGCCAATTAATGACGCTTTTTCAAAACAAGTTTTTAACGCTTATTTAGACCAATTAGATGGAGATAAATCCTTGTTTTTACAATCTGACATTAATGAATTAAAAAAGTTTGAAAATAATATTGATGATGAAATTCATGGGGCAACTATACAATTTCAACCAGCTGTAAGCGCCATTTATGAAAAAAGAGTTAATGAAGCAATTCTTTTGTACAAAGAGATTTTATTGAAACCTTTTGATTTTAATGTTGATGAATCTGTTCAGTTAGATGGAGACAAATTGGGTTTTGTTGCCAATGAATTGGAAAGAAAAGATCGTTGGAGAAAAAAAATAAAGTATTACTCTTTAGAGCGAT
Source organism: Sphingobacteriia bacterium (assembly GCA_031422175.1). Lineage (GTDB taxonomy): Bacteria > Bacteroidota > Bacteroidia > Chitinophagales > Chitinophagaceae > Sediminibacterium. Next base: position 736 of record JANOQC010000036.1, read on the forward strand.
ATATTGATTTAATAGAAGAACGCGAAAAGAATAAAGGGAAAGATGGATATATCTCAAAACCTGATGACAGCTTAGAAGCAGAAGCCAGATCGAAAGTTTTAAAATCGATTGATAGAAGTTTCAAAAGAATTAAAACATCTTTTACAGAAGAACAACGATTCAATGCATTTGTAAATGTGGTTACCAATTTAATGGATCCACATACCGACTATTTTCCTCCTGTAGAAAAGCGTGGATTCGACGAAAAGATGAGTAATCAGTTTTATGGAATTGGTGCACAATTACAACAAGATGACAATGGAATTAAAATTGCCAGCGTTATCAATGGATGGCCTGCATCTAGATCAGGAAAAATTATTGTGGGAGATTTAATTATTAAAGTAGCCCAAGGAGCTGGAGAACCTGTGGATGTTAGTGGTTATGATGTTACAGATGCAGTAAAATTAATCAGGGGAAATAAGGATACTGAAGTGAGGCTTACTGTAAAAAAGCAAGATGGAACTATTATTTCAGTAACTATGATTCGTGAAAAAATTGAACAAGATGAAGGATTAGCTAGAAGTGCTATTGTTCAAAATGGGAAAGATAAAATTGGGTATATAGCATTGCCTGATTTTTATGCAAATTTTGAGGATAAGAATGGATACAGATGTTCAGATGATGTGGCCAAAGAAGTTATCAAACTAAAAGCCGAGAATGTAAAAGGGATTGTGATTGATTTAAGAAATAACGGAGGGGGATCTTTGGTTGAAGTGGTTAAAATGGTAGGATTATTTATTAAAACTGGAACAGTTGTTCAAGTAAAAGAAAGAGATGGAAAAGTAGACAATCGTACTTGGAGAGATGATGATGAATCCGTTCTATATGATGGGCCACTTACTGTTTTAGTAAATGAATTAAGTGCTTCTGCCAGTGAAATTTTTGCAGCAGCAATTCAAGATTATAAGCGTGGAATAATTATTGGAAGTACATCTACATATGGCAAAGGAACGGTGCAAAAACCTATTCCTTTCGGAAAGCCAATTGATATGTATAGTGGACGAACAGAGTATGGAGCCGTTGCTCTTACTTTTCAAAAATTCTATAGAATAAATGGTGGTTCAACTCAATTAAATGGGGTAGTATCAGATGTGATTATTCCAGATTCTTATGAGTATTTGAAATTACGTGAAAAAGACAACCCAAATGCATTGCCATGGGATGCAATTTCGAAAACCGACTATCAATCTTGGACCAACAATAGCGCAACAGATTTATCTGTTATAAGTAAACAATTGCAACAAAAAATTCAAGCCGATCCTAGTTTAATTTTATTACAGGAAAATTTGAAATGGTTATCTAAGAACAATGAAAGTGCAATAAATCTTAAAATAGATAAATACAAAGATCAACAAAAACAAATTGTTACTACAGTTAATCAAAACAATAGTTTGATTAAATTAAAAGAGGACTTATCTGTTGTTGCTTTAGAAGCAGATAAAGATAAATTTTATAATAATCCGGATAAAACAAAAGGGTTGAGATACCAAGATTGGTTGAAGTTTTTAAAGACAGATATGCATATTGATGTCAGTGTAAAAGTGATCCAAGAAATTGCGAAATCGCAATCGGCTTTTGTTAAAAATTAATTGATTAATTGAAGGATTTAATTAGTATTACTTGCTGATGGAGAAAGTTCTAGAAAAAAAATGGTATGCACTTTATACCAAACCACGTTGGGAGAAAAAGATTGATGCTCGTTTATTGCAAAAAGGAATCGATAGTTGGTGCCCCTTACAAAAAGTGGAAAGACAATGGAGTGATCGTAAGAAAATTATAGAAGATCCGTTGTTTAAATCTTACGTATTTGTAAGAATAGATGTTTCTGAAAGAAGCAATGTATTAATGACAGATGGTGTTTTAAACTTTGTTTATTATTTGGGTAAACCCGCAATAATCAAAGACGAAGAAGTTAATAATATAAAAATGTATCTAGCAGAAAAAGATGCACGTATTAGTATTATTTCCGAAGATGGATTTCAACAAGGAGATAAAATTCGGGTTAATTTTGGCGTATTCATGGACAAAGAAGGAACCGTTTTGAGAGGAACTAAGAAAAAAGTCTATGTGCAATTACAGAGCTTAGGACAGGTGATGGTTGTTGAATTTCCAGCGGAATATTTGTCTCCTACTTTATTATGAGTGAATATGTTCAAATCTTTATTTCGTTCTTCTCGTATTGAAAGAGACCTTTCTTTTATTGGTACTGATATGCATTCGCATCTCCTGCCAGGTTTGGATGATGGTGCTGCTTCAATTGAAGAGTCGATACATTATTTTGCATTAATGCGAGAATGGGGTTATCATAAATGTATACTTACTCCTCATATCTTCAATGGTGTTCATAATAATTCTCCTGCAACAATTTTGCCTGTTTTAGAAAGGATGAAACAAGAATTGGTTTTAGCCGAAATTAATCTGGAAATAGAAGCTGCTGCAGAATACATGGTAGATGAGCATTTCATGGAATTGCTTTCTGAAAATCAACCATTACTAACTATTAGCAATAAATATGTACTCATAGAAATGTCCTATGCAGCTCCCTCTCCATTTATTGAGCGTGCTATTTTCGAATTACATATCAAAGGGTACAAACCCATATTAGCCCATCCGGAACGCTATGGTTATTACTACGATAACTTTGCTCAATATGAACGACTATTAGAAATGGGGTGTATTTTCCAATGCAATATGCTCTCTCTAAGTGGTTATTATGGGTTGCCTGTAAAAAAAGTGGCCTTGAAATTAATTAAAGGAAATTTTTTCAAACTAATTGGTACCGATCTACACCATCACAATCATGTAGATGCCATTAAAGCATTTACTATTACAAAAGAGTTTTATGATTTGTCTAATCAAATTCCTCTAATTAATAATTCATTATAATTTCCAATCAACCAATTGATTTGCCCATTCTTCTCTATACGGAGTTGATACCCGCAAATAATTATCAGTATAACCTTCCATCATTCCGTCCTTATTGTATGCTTCAAATAATACTTTTCTAGTTTGGCCTTGGTGCAAATTGGTAAAGTATTGCAATTTCATGAACGATAAATTACGCAGTTTCTTATTTCTTTCATTACGAGTTGAAATAGGAACTATTGGCTTAAAATCTATTGCTTTTGTATTATCTCTTTCTGAATAAGTGAAAACATGCAAATACGACACATCCAATGAATGCAAAAATTCGAATGTATCCATAAAATGAGCTTCTGTTTCTCCAGGGAAGCCAACAATTACGTCTACTCCAATAGATGCATGCGGCATCAGGGTTTTTATAAGTTGAACCCTTTCAGCATACAATTCACGCTTATATCTACGGCGCATCAATCCTAAAATTTCATTAGACCCACTTTGTAATGGAATGTGAAAATGGGGCATAAAATGATTGCTATTGGATACATGTTCAATCAATTCATTGGTGAGTAAATTCGGTTCTATAGATGATATTCTATAGCGCTCAATGCCATTTTGTACATCGAGTGCTTTAACCAAATCAGTAAATGTATTTTCGTGTTGTTGATTCCCTTCTGGTCCTTTTCCAAAATCCCCCAAATTAACTCCTGTTAGTACTATTTCTTTCACTCCATCTGCAGCCAATGATTTTGCATGATTCAACACATTATCGATGGTGTCGCTTCTGCTTTTTCCTCTGGCCAAAGGAATGGTACAGAATGAGCAATTATAATCGCATCCATCTTGAACTTTTAAAAAAGTTCTTGTTCGATCATTTTGAGAAAATGAAGCATTAAAGCCGGTAACTTCTTCTATATCGCAACTACAAATTTTTGCAGGGTCCGTAGATTTAGAAAGTTCACTTAAATGTTGAGCAATATTAAATTTTTCTGCGGCTCCCAATACCAAATCTACTCCTGGTATAGCTGCTATTTCTTTTGGCTTCAACTGAGCATAACAGCCTGTAATTACTATAAAACTTTCTGGTGATTTTCGCTGTATTCTCCTCACTAATTGCCTACATTCTTTGTCGGCATTATCTGTAACTGAACAAGTGTTGATTACATACACATCTGCCAAGTCTGTAAAATCCCTTTTCTCAAAGCCTTCTTTTTCCATCATTCGTGAAATGGTGGAAGTTTCAGAAAAATTGAGCTTGCAACCCAAAGTATGAAAAGCTACTGTTTGTTTTTTGCTCATGGAGGGCAAAGGTAGCAAAAATCAGTTATTAGGTTATTGAGTTATTAGGTTATTGAGTTATTGGGTGTGGGGATTCTCTAAAAACTTTCTTAAATCTACCTAAATAGCTCCTTCTTTATCAATTTTTACCTATAATAAACTATGTTTGCCCGTCTTAAAAACCAAAGCAATTATGCAATTCAAAAAGATCAATAACATTACAGGTTGGGCAGTTTTTCTAATTGCCAGTTCTGTGTATATTTTAACAGCAGAAGCAGGTGGAAGTTTCTGGGATTGTGGAGAGTTTGTAAGTAGCTGTTTTAAGTTGCAAATCCCGCATCCACCAGGGGCCCCTTTATTTGTAATTCTTGGCAGGGTTTTTATTATTTTATTTGGAGACAACCCTTTAAATGCAGCTAAAGCCGTAAATATTATGAGTGCTTTGGCCAGCTCATTTACCATCTTATTTTTGTTTTGGACAATTACACATTTTGCCCGCAGATTGGTAAATGTAAAAACATCAGATGCTTTAAATGCCTATCAATTATGGAGTATCATGGGTGCCGGTGTTGTAGGAGCTTTAGCCTATACATTTAGTGATTCATTTTGGTACAGTGCTGTTGAAGGTGAAGTGTATGCTTTATCAAGTTTTTTTACAGCAATTGTATTCTGGGCCATTCTTAAATGGGAGCACAGCGCAGATGAACCAGGTGCAGATCGTTGGATCGTTTTTATATTTTTTATGATGGGATTATCCATTGGTGTTCACTTATTAAATTTATTAACCATTCCTGCAATTGTAATGGTTTATTATTTCAGAAGAAGACCCACATTCAATTATGCCATTATTAGAAGTTGGTTTATTAAATTAACCGTTGCTGGAGGAATTCTTGCTTTTGTAGGATCCTTGGTAATGGCTGGTGCAGATGCAACAGACAATGTGCCAATGGATGGAACAATTGGTGGGTTAGTAATTTTAGGAACAGTGATAGTTGTATCCCTGTTATTTTTAATTGAAAGATGGAACCCAACTCAAAAAGAGTATGTTGGCGGTATTTATATTTTCTTTTTAATTGGTTGTATAATTACAGGACTTGTACAAGTGGGAGTGATCCAATATTCTGTAAAAATGGCCGGAAATTTTGATCGTTGGTTTGTTAACGGTGCTGGTTTGCCATTCTTCTTTGGTTTTGCATTTTTCTTTGTATTAATAGGAGGGGTGCTTTGGTATGGCCTAAAAATAGCAGCAAAAAAAGCATGGTCATATTTAACTTTATCTATTTGGTGTATTGTTTTCATGTTCATTGGATATAGTGCTTATTTAACCACCATGATTCGAAGCAATGCAAACCCTTCTGTGGATATGTACAATGTAGACAATCCAATAAGTTTAGTGGGATATTTGGGTCGTGAGCAATACGGAGATTTTCCGCTTTTATATGGACAAAAATTTACTGCCAATCCTGTTGATTTAAAGAGTACAGGAATGAAGTACCAAAAATCCAAGGATAAATACATAGAACAAGGTCAGGATAAAAAATATGTATATGCTGCTGAAGATAAAATGGTTTTCCCTCGAGTGTGGGACGCCAGTGACGATCAATACCATGCTTATTATTATGCTTCCTTTTTGCAAATTCCCAAATTAAAGGATGGGGGATACGATCGAACTCCAAATCAAGCTGATAATGTAAAGTTCTTTGTTGGGTACCAAATTTATTGGATGTACCTGCGTTATTTTATGTGGAATTTTGCAGGTAAGCAAAATGATTTACAAGGTGTTTATACAGGTAATGTTAGAGATGGTAACTGGATAACTGGTATTTCTTTTATTGACAATATTATATATGGAGATCAATCTGCTTTGCCAGATTCTTTGAAGTACAATAAAGCCAATAATAAATTATTTGCATTGCCTTTGATATTAGGATTGATCGGATTTTTTTATCAATATAAAAGAAAAGGGGATGATGCATTAACTAATTTCTTGATGTTCTTTATGACTGGGTTTGCTATAGTTATCTATTTAAATCAAGCAGGTAACCAACCACGTGAACGTGATTATGCATATGTTGGTAGTTTTTATGCATTTGCTGTTTGGATTGGGTTAGGAGTGTTGGGTGTTGCTTCATTATTGCAAAGAAAATTAAAGCCTGGTCTTGCTGCTTCTGTTTCAACTGTAGTTTGTTTATTGGCAGTTCCAGCAATTATGGCTCAACAAGAATGGGATGATCATGATAGAAGTGGCAAAGTTTTATCAAGAGATTTAGCTAAAGACTATTTAGAAAGCTGTGCGCCAAATGCTATACTATTTACATTTGGTGATAATGATACCTACCCACTTTGGTATGCGCAAGAAGTAGAAGGAATTCGTCAAGATATTCGAGTAATTAATTATAGTTTATTAGGAATTGATTGGTATATTAATGAACTCAGATATAAAGTAAATCAAAGTGCACCAATAGACGTTATTTGGACAGCTGAACAAATTGAAGGTGGCAAGAGAGATTATGCACTTTATCGTCCTAAACCAGGAATTCCGGAGGATCGCTATTACGATTTAATGGATTTAATGAAGAATTATGTGGGCAGTGATGATCCTACGAAAATGGAAGATCGTGGAAATGGAGATGCATTAAGCACTTTCCCTGTTCGTAAATTTGCAGTTCCTGTAAACAAGCAAATTGTTTTAGCTAATAAAACTGTTAATCCTACTGATAGTGTGGAAAATGAATTGCGATTTGAATTACCAAAATCTTCGATGTTAAAAAACGATATGGCAGTTCTAAATATTATTGCAGCTGCAAAATGGAATAGACCAATTTATTTTACCAATTCAAGTGTTGATTTAGGTTTCGATCAATTCTTACGTAGAGATGGATTAAGCTATCGCTTAGTTCCAGTTCAGAATTCTCGGGTGAATGCGGATTGGATGAAAGAAAAAGCGTTAAACGTTTTTGTTGGCGGTAACGCTAATCAAAAAGGGGTGTATTTTGATGAAGAGAACCGCAGGCACCTAAATAGCATAAGAGCTGCCTATGCCGATTTGGCAATTGATTTAGCTAATTCAGGAAGAAAAGAAGAAGCTCGCAAAGTATTGGAGAAAGCAGATAAGATGATGCTCGAAGAAAACATGCCTTATGGTATGGTGAGTAGAGGTAATATGCATAACCGCAATTCTTTAATGTTTTTAGAAGCCTGTTATATGGTTGATGATAAAGCGTTAATTGAAAAAGTATCTTCTTCTATTAAGAAAGATTTGCAACAACAAGTGAAGTATTACAATACACTAACTGGTCTTAAATCAGACAATATGGAAGATGAAAAAAGGATGGCTGAAAGTTATATGGATGGAATGGAAAAAATGAAAACCATATACAACCCTGCAATTCAAATTCCAGGTAAATTAATGGCGCCAAGAGATTCGATAAAATAGGAGCATGGTTCAAGGGAAGATTTTCTAGACGAACATGTATCAAATACCGTTAAGAAAATTGGCTGATGAAGCGTCAACAATGAAAGCTGTTTGAGACCCGACTTGTCGGGGCGAGTTCTTTCATTGTAGCTGAATTAGCCAATTTTTAGGTATTTGGTGAAAGTGAGGCTAGGAAACTTTACTTGAACTATTCTCTTTTATATCTGTTATTAATCTAGCTAATTTACATTCATGATCGGTCATCGTTTTGTGCAATTCAATCCCAACGAAGAAGGGAAAACCAAATTTGAGCAAATGCTTGATATTTTCATGCAGCTGCTTGGTTATACCAATGGAGATGCTTCAGAGGCGTTGAGTTGGATGAATGAATTGGATAAGCAGTATAAATTCACCACCAACGAATACGGTATGGGTGATTTTATTGAAGACCTTAAGCAAAACGGCTACATGAAAGAAAATGATGCCGATGGTTCATTTAAAATAACTGGTAAGTCCGAACAAACGATACGTAAAAAAAGCTTAGAAGAAATTTTTGGGAAACTTAAAAAATCACGTCAGGGCAACCACCAAACTTTTAAACCCGGTCAAGGAGATGAAGTAAATCCTGACACTAGACCTTTTCAGTTTGGAGATATGTTAGAGCAAATAGATTTTACAGAAAGTATTCGCAATGCTCAGATAAATAGGGGAGTAGAAAGTTTCTCCATGCAAGAAGATGATTTGCAAATTAGGGAAAGCGATTTTAAAACACAGACTTCTACCGTATTGATGATTGATATTTCTCATTCCATGATTTTATATGGAGAAGATAGAATTACCCCGGCTAAGAAAGTTGCCATGGCTTTAAGTGAATTAATTACTACCAAATATCCAAAAGATACTATTGATATTGTTGTGTTTGGAAATGATGCTTGGAGTATTGAAATAAAGGATCTTCCATATTTACAAGTTGGCCCATTCCATACCAATACAGTTGCAGGATTAGAATTGGCAATGGATTTATTGCGACGAAGGAAAAATCCAAACAAACAAATATTTATGATTACAGATGGCAAACCAACCTGTTTAAAAATTGGCAAGCAATATTATAAAAATAGTTTTGGTTTAGATAGAAAGGTGGTAAATCGTTGTATTAATTTGGCGGCGCAGTGTAAGAAATTAAAGATTCCTATTACTACTTTTATGATTGCATCAGACCCCTATCTCCAAAAATTTGTACAAGAATTTACAGAAATGAATAATGGTAAAGCATTCTTTGCCTCATTGGATAAGCTAGGGGCATTTATTTTTAAAGACTTTGAAAGCGGTAAAAGAAAAACCGTTTTCTAAAATATTCAAACAGCAACAATATAAAAATGAAGATTAGTAAGATCATTACATTGGGTCAATTGAAGAAAGCAGGCTATCAATCCAAATCTGTTCATGATGAAATAAGGGATAACTTAATTAAAACAATTAGAGATAAAGAAAACCCTTTTGAAGGAATACTTGGTTATGAAGACACTGTAATTCCAGATACGGAACGTGCATTGTTAAGCAGGCACAATATTTTATTTCTAGGATTAAGAGGGCAAGCCAAAACAAGAATGGCACGTCAAATGGTAGATTTATTGGATGAATACATTCCAATAATTGCTGGCAGTGAAGTAAATGACGACCCGCTCAATCCTATGAGTAAATTTGCCAAAGACTTGGTTGCAGAATTACAAGATGATACACCCATTCATTGGGTTCATCGAAAAGAACGGTATGGAGAAAAATTAGCCACTCCAGATGTAAGTGTTGCAGATTTAATTGGAGATATAGATCCAATTAAAGCAGCTAATTTAAAGCTCAGTTTTGCTGATGAAAAAGTAATCCATTACGGAATCATACCAAGAAGCAATAGGGGTATTTTCGTAATCAATGAATTGCCAGATTTGCAAGCCAGAATTCAAGTTGCATTATTCAATATTCTACAGGAAGGGGATATCCAAATACGTGGATTTAAATTACGAATGCCATTGGATATTTTGTTTGTATTTACAGCAAACCCAGAAGATTATACGAATCGTGGAAGTATTGTAACTCCGCTGAAAGATCGTATACAAAGCCAAATACTCACTCATTATCCCAAAGACATTGAAACTTCTTTGTCTATTACAGAACAAGAAGCCGATATTTTAGCGGTTCAAAAAGATAGGGTTCTGGTTAGTGATTTAATCAAAAGAATTATCGAGCAAATTGCTTTTGAAGCAAGATCCAATGAATATGTTGATAAAAAAAGTGGAGTAAGTGCTAGATTAACAATTGCTGCATTTGAAAATGCGGTGAGTAGTGCAGAAAGAAGAGCCATTATACATGATGAAAAACAAACGCAGGTTTGGGTGAGTGATTTATCTGGAATAATACCTGCTATTACTGGTAAAATTGAATTGGTATATGAAGGTGAACAAGAAGGACCATACCAAGTAGCTGTTAATTTATTGGATAAATCAATTCGAACTCAGTTTGCTGCTTATTTTCCTAACCCAGACACGTTAAAGAAGCGCAGGAATACTGGCAAAAAATCAACTGAAGAAAAAGAACCTGAAAATCCATATAAAGTAATTACAAGATGGTTCGATTCGGGTAATCAATTAGATTTATTGTTGGATATGAAAGATGATATTAGAATACAATCTTTGTATAAGGTTGACGGTCTGTTTGGATTGGTTAAAAAGTTTTATCCACAAGCCAATGATAAAGAAAATGCTTTATTAATGGAGTTTGTATTGCACGGACTTTCATCCTATTCATTAATAAGTAAAAAAGCAATTGATGGTAAAATTGTTTTTAAAGACTTAATGGGTAGTATGATGAATCTTGGTTCTCTAACGAACAGTGAAGATGATGAAGAATTAAATGAAGACGATTATAAGTAAATTTATTTAATCGAATACATTTTTTTGCCTTCATTCAATTCAGCCACAATATTGCTTGTGAACTTTTTGCTTTCTTTCGCTAGATTATCTGGGTTAACAGCTTTTGATTTAATCGATAATAATAAATCTTGAGTTGCAGTTTCATATAGATTGCTTTCTAAGAATACAGTAGTTTTTTCTGTTGTATAGCTAGAAGTGAATCCTCCTCCAAATCCAAAACTAACTCCTGGATATGCCCAATAATTATTATAATAACTACCAAAGCTACCGTATGCTCCACCATACATTCCCATTGGGTTATAAAAATTATCAGATGCTTGTACAAAAGTGGTTTCTGTTTTGATATCTTTAATTGCTACCGTGAAAATGGTTTCATAATTCAATTCCTTCACTTTACTTAAAATAGCTTCGGCAGGAAAATTCTTTCCAACATTCATTGGTCCTAATGCCTCAATGCTGGTTGTTACTTTTAAACCACGTGTAATTGCTGCTTCTTTTAATGCAGACTCTAATTCATTTCTGGCTTGCAAATTGGCTGTCAATACCATTATAAACACACTTTTTTTAGCACCATACACAACTTTGTCTTTATTGCTCCAAACTGCAATAACCGTCTGTTTAGTAGAAGAACAAGCTGCAATTAATAAATAAAAGCAAAAAAGAGTAAAAAATAATTTGATTGATTTGATTGATTTCATTGTTTTTAAATTAGTTCTGTTAGTTTTTCTACAACATGATCAATTTCCATTTTGGTATTATTTTTACAAAATGAAAAACGGACGGTTATTTGATTGGGATTATTATTGATTGCTTTGATTACATGCGACCCTTGATCTGCACCACTTGTACAGGCGCTTCCTCCACTTACGCAAATATTATTAATATCCATGTTAAACAAAATCATTTCACTTTTTTCCGTTTTCGGAAAACTAGCACTCAATACTGCATATAAAGATGATCCCAATGGATCTCCATTAAAACGTACACCTTCAATTTTGGTTTGTAATTGTTCCATCATATACAATTTCAAATTTTTTATATAGGTGCTATCATTTTCATATTCTTTGTTGGCAATTTCAAGTGCTTTTGCAAATCCTACAATTCCATATAAGTTTTCAGTTCCAGCGCGCATATTTCTTTCTTGACTACCTCCATGCACAAATGGAGTAATCTTGATATTTTCATTAATATATAAAATTCCAACACCTTTTGGTCCATGAAATTTATGGCCAGCACCGGTAATAAAATGTATTGGAGTATTCTTTAAATCAAAAGGAAAATGACCAACTGTTTGTACGGTATCACTATGAAAAATAGCATTGTACTTTTTGCATATTTCACCAACTGCCTGAATGTCTAACATATTGCCAATTTCGTTATTGGCATGCATGAGTGTAACCAAACATTTCTCTTTACTAGATGCTAATAATTGTTCTAAGTCTTCTAAATCAATATGCCCATTGGGCAACAATTTGACATAACTCAATGCTGCTTCACCAGTTTTGTGTAAATGTTCTATAGTATGTGTTGTTGCATGATGTTCAATAACTGAACTAATGATATGCTTGCATCCCAAGTCACTAACTGCAGCCTTAATAGCAGTATTGCTGCTTTCAGTGCCACCACTAGTAAAGAATATTTCAGCAGGATGTGCATTTAATAATTTGGCAACTGTTTTGCGTGCATTTTCAATGGCCATTCTAGATTCTCTTCCATAACTGTAAATAGAGGATGGGTTACCAAAATGAGTAGTTAGATAAGGCATCATTGCTTCTAGCACTGCTGGATCCAATGAAGTAGTTGCTGCATTGTCAAAATAAATTCTTTCCATGATTACAATTTACAAATCTATAAGGCCGCTTCCTGAATATCTTCTAATATTCTTTTGGCAATGTTTTTTGCTACAGTTTCGCTATTGCTTTCTGCATAAATTCGAATGATAGGTTCGGTATTGCTACTTCTTAAATGAACCCAGTCATTGTCAAATTCAATTTTAAGACCATCATCGGTATTAATAGGATTTTTTTTGTACTTCTCTTGTATATGCTTAAAAATTTTTCCAAGATTAACTCCCTCGGTTAATTCGATTTTATTTTTACTGATGATGTAATCTGGGAAGCTGCTTCTAAGTTGTTTTATGGATTTGCCTGACTTGGCTAGTTGTGTGAGAAATAAAGCAATGCCAATAAGTGCATCTCTTCCGTAATGCAGGTCTGGAACAATAATGCCACCATTTCCTTCGCCACCAATAACCGCATTAACCGTTTTCATTTTGGCAACTACATTTACTTCGCCAACTGCACTTGCAAAATAACTACCTCCATGTTTTATGGTCACATCTTTCAATGCTCGGGTGCTACTCATATTACTCACAGTATTACCTTTTTTATTTTGCAAAATAAAGTCTGCAACTGCAACCAAAGTATATTCTTCTCCAAAAAGAGAACCATCCTCGCAAACAAAGCATAGTCTGTCCACATCTGGATCTACGGCTATACCTAAATGTGCTTTTTGTGATTTTACCTCGTTACACAATTCTCTCAAATTTTCAGGCAATGGCTCGGGATTATGAGCAAAATGACCATCTACTTTTTCATTTAAAACTGTATAGTCTTTCAGTCCTAATGCTTTTAACAATGCAGGAACAGCAATAGCGCCAGTGCTATTAATTGCATCTATTACAATCTTGAACTTTGCTTTTTTAATGGATTCTACATCAACTAGAGGGTATTTAACAACTGCTTCAATATGTTTGTCCAGCGCTGTTTTGTCTTCCGTATAAGTGCCTAATTGATCAACTGGTACATAATCAAAAGCTTCTTTAGAAGCAATATCTAATAAGATGTTACCATCTGATCCACTAATGAATTCTCCTTTACTGTTCAATAGTTTAAGTGCATTCCACTCTTTCGGATTGTGGCTGGCGGTAAGGATGATTCCTCCTGCAGCATTCTCAAAAACTACAGCCATTTCTACAGTTGGTGTTGTGCTCAATCCAAGATCTATTACATCAATTCCAAGTGCAATTAAGGTATTTACAACCAAGCCCTGTACCATAGAACCACTAATTCTGCCATCTCTGCCAATCACTACTTTCTTATTGATATGTTGCTGTTGTTTAAGCCAAGTTCCGTATGCAGATGTAAATTTAACTACGTCAAGTGGGCTGAGTGTGTCTCCAGGCTTACCGCCAATAGTTCCTCGAATACCAGAAATGCTCTTAATTAATGCCATGTATTGCTTTTAAAATGGTTGCAAAGATAATTCAAAATTTTTTGTTGGAGCTGAGGTTGTATTTTTGCTTCATAATATTCATTATGGCTGATAAAGCTTGGTACAAAGATTGGTTCAATTCCCCATATTATCATTTGCTTTACAAGCATAGAGACGAAGAAGAGGCTAACCAATTTATCCGTACGCTTATAGGCTATTTAAAGCCTCAGAAAGGCAGTTTAATGTTAGATGTGGCTTGTGGTAAGGGCAGACACAGCTTCGCAATGGCAGAAATGGGATTTGAAGTAACAGGCATTGATCTGTCTGAAGCTTCAATTGATGAGGCAAAATTACAAGAGACAGCGCATTTGCATTTTTATCAGCATGATATGCGATTGCCTTTTTGGTTAAATTATTATCAATTTGCATTCAATTTTTTTACCAGTTTTGGGTATTTTAAAACCAGAAGAGAGCACGATAATTCTATCAGAACAATTGCTCAAAGCTTACAAAAAAATGGGTTATTGGTAATAGATTATTTAAATGTTCATTTTGCAGAACAGCATCAGGAAAAAACATTTACCACTTCCATTGAAGAGGTTAATTTTCATATTACAAAATGGCAAGACGATGATAGTTTTTTTAAACAAATTCAAATTACAGATATCGATAACAAAACACCCCGACATTTGTATACCGAAAGAGTAGCTAAATTTTCTTTAGGTGATTTTAATGATATGCTGACCTATCAAGGAATGCAGATAGAAGAAGTTTTCGGAAATTATCAATTGGGCGCTTATGACATTAAAAAGTCGCCAAGATTAATTATTTTGGCTAGGAAAAAGTAAGTCTATTTAAATTTAAAAGTAACTAGATATTATACATTAAATCCTAAAAATCGAGTAAGTGTTTCGGGCAATTTTGGAAGCTTTTTCCTTTCAATTAAATAAGTACTTAACCCGGATAAATCTCTATAAACATAGTGTTTGTTTAATGCCCCCTCTAAATAGCCGGCGCCAGAAGTATTTCCCGTTCCTACTCGCATACCAATCATTCTTCTAACCATTATTAAATGCTTATGCCTCCAATTACTCATTAAATGATCTATTTCTATTAATGAATCAAGAATTTGATAAGAAGTTTGAAACACAGGAAAATCTCTGTACAACATGATGAATAATGCTGCCCTCATGGCTTTATTGCTAAAATTTATTTTCAATTGTGCTATTTGTTCTTGAGTACTATCTGGAGCAATAATTTGAAAAAAAGTATAATCAAAATCGACTAATTTGGCTTTTTCTTTTTCCGAAAGTCCCGCTTCGTAGATGCTTCTATATTGTTTCCAAAAAGGATGTGTAAGTTTGGTTTCATTATCTTCATTATTCCAATAAATAGCGTCAAAAAAAGGCATACGCTCCAACCAATCATTTACCAATTCTTGCAAATTCTTTGTAGATTCTATTTTGTTAATGTCATTGTAATCAGGTTGAGTAAAACCACCTTCATTGGTTCTTTTGTAATAATCTTTTTGATGACGATGGTCTATCTGTAAACCCAATTTGGATTCTATTAATCTAAACTGTTTGCTTTGAAAACCTGAAGAAGGCGTTAGTAGATTTCTAAAAGCTAGAAAATCCATTGGAGTCATTGTGTCTAATACATTCACCTGCTGATTAAGTAATTCTAAAATTTTTATTACTCTTCTTAAGCGATGCCTAACTAAATTTAAATCTTCTGAATTGTCATTAATAGATTCTTGCTGAAATATTCCCATTGAATAATCTAGTTCAAATAAAATCTGCTTAAACCATAATTCATATGCTTGGTGAATTACTATAAAAAGCATTTCATCATGTGCGGGCTCATTGCCAGTTTCGAAACTTACTGGGTGTTGGCTATCTAATACTTTATCTAAATGCAGATAACTGCCATAATACATGGGATCTTTTTGCATATATAATCGTTATTCGGCAAATATAGGTTGATGAAAGGCACTAGTTACTTATTTATTTGGTATAATTTCAACTTAATAAAAGAAGCAATTGCTTTATCAATTGGTATAACTAAAATCAATATATATGAGTAGTATATTTAAGTTCGGAGAAGAAGTAGAAGGTTATTCCATTCCAGTATTAAATGAAAGAGAAATCAGGGCCGCTGCAGGAATCCTCTTTTTAGCTACATTTATTTCACTGATGTTGATTATGTTTAAAAACAATTTCGTGCCCATTAAATATGTGATATCATTATTTTTTATAGATTTTTTAATTCGTGTTTTTATTAATCCCAAGTATTCACCAACTTTAATTATTGGAAGATTAATTGTTAGTAATCAACAACCAGAATATGTTGGTGCAAAACAAAAACAATTTGCTTGGGTTATAGGTGTAATTCTTTCAGCAACTATGCTCATTTTTATGGTCATTGTAAATTCTTATAGTCCAATAACAGGAATTGTTTGTTTAATTTGTTTGCTATTTTTATTCTTTGAATCCGCTTTTGGAATTT
>JANOQC010000037.1:0-2258 GCA_031422175.1 Sphingobacteriia bacterium
GCAATAAAACCTGTTCTTCTTTTACTACAACAATTGGAGGTAAGAGTTTGCTATTTTTAATATGTATATTAGTTCCTGGTAAAGTGGGGTCTAAAAAGCATTTAACAAATAATGGTATCTTTTTATTTTGTAGGGGCTTAATGGTTTTTGGATGAATTACTTGTGCACCATAATAGGCCATTTCAATAACTTCGTTATAACTTAATTCACTAATTAAACTTGCTTCTGGAAATGCTTTTGGATCTGCACTCATTACACCTTCTACATCTTTCCAAATAGTTACATTTTTTGCCTCCAGTATATTAGCAAAAACAGCAGCAGTATAATCACTGCCTTCTCTTCCTAAAGTGGTACTTTCATTATCATAAGTAGCGCCAATAAATCCTTGGGTAATAGTAATTGGTTGGTTAATAGCTTCATTTATTTTTACCGAACTGTATTCCCAATCAATAACTGCATCTCTAAAATTATTGTCGGTTCTGATTAAGTCTCTTACATCCATCCAAGTATTGGGGATGCCCATTTCAGTAAAAAAATGACTGATGATACAAGTACTAAATAATTCTCCTGAACAAACAATTTGATCATAATAATAATCATATGACCTCACTGGTTTATCGTATAATAGCCATTCTACTTCAGTAAAAAAATCGTTTAATTGACTATAGCAGTGATTGTATTGTGTGACCAATAAATATTTGGCAGTATTGAGATGTTGCTGTTTCACAATTTCAAATAATTGTAGGGCATTTTCTTTTTGACCATCGAAAAAAGCATTCACTACTTTTTCTAAACCATTGGTAGTTTTCCCCATGGCCGAAATGATGATTACCAATTGCTCTTTGCTATTGGCATTAACAATCTGGTAAACTTGTTTAATTCGATCTATACTGTTAACGCTGGCACCTCCGAACTTAAATATTTGCATACATTATTGCCGGTTGAATAGATTTCCGGTATTTGCAAATATACGGAGCGTAAACTGCCAAAAAATCGCCTTCATTTCAGTCTTGCAGCTTATCTTTATACAAAGAGCTTAATTATGAATGTAAATAGAAAAGTACTCACTTTAGATGAATTTACCCTTCAACAGTTAAGACAGTTTCCAACTGCTACAGGGGAGTTAAGTCGTTTATTGCGAGACCTAGCCCTTGCTGCAAAAAGAGTAAATGTAGAAGTGAACAAAGCTGGCTTGGTAGATATTTTAGGAGATGAAGGTAGCGTAAATGTTCAAGGAGAAGATGTAAAAAAATTAGACATATTTGCCAATAACCAGTTTCTAGGTGTCTTGCAACATGGAATTAGTTGTGCTGGAGTGGGTAGCGAAGAATTAGATGACTTTGTAGTTTTTGATGATGAGTTGAGCAACAACAGTAAATACATTGTACACATGGATCCTTTAGATGGTAGTGGCAATATTGATGTGAATGTGTCTATCGGAACTATTTTTGGCGTTTACCGTAGAGTAAGTGAATTAGGGATGCCTTGTACTCAGGAAGATTTTTTACAAGCAGGTAAAAATCAAGTGGCTGCTGGTTATGTGATTTATGGTTCGAGCACCATGTTTGTTTATGCAACCAGAAGGGGAGTGAATGGTTTTACTTTAGATCCTTCCATCGGAGAATTCACCTTAAGTCATCCCGAAATTCAATGTCCTCCATCTGGTAAATTTTATTCGGTGAACCATGGTAACTTTTTTCAATACAACGAGGGAGTTAGAAAATACATTGATGGTTGTCAGAAAAAAACAAAAGAAAATGGCGGGCCATATACACAAAGATATATTGGAAGTATGGTGGCCGATGTGCACCGCAATTTAATCAAGGGCGGAATATTTATGTATCCCGGAACAACCGATAAGCCAAGTGGAAAACTACGATTGTTATACGAAGCCAATCCCTTTGCATTTATTGTAGAAGTGGCTGGTGGAGCTGCAACAAGTGGAACTCAACGGATCTTAGATATTCAACCTACCACTTTACACCAAAGAACTCCTCTATTTATTGGAAGCAATGAAATGATGCAAGAATTGGAAGAAGTGTCTGGAATAAAAAAATAACTATGAAGCAATTAATAGTGGTATTTGGGTTGGTTTTGCTTGGAATCTGTGCCAATGCCCAACAAAAATTCAATCCAAAAGGAATGAGTTATTTAACTGGCCCCAAAGTGAATAATATTATTTTTCACGATAGTGTATTCAGAGGAAGCAATGAATTTAAACATTTATTTTATAGAACAGGCGATGCCCAGTTGTTGCG
>JANOQC010000038.1:0-4069 GCA_031422175.1 Sphingobacteriia bacterium
TCGAATTAGATTAAAATGTAAAGTATAAACCTCCTAGAAAATTATCAAATAAAGATACCAACCTAGCCTATAATAGCCTCAATTAAGGCTTAAATACAAGTAAGTTGGTATATAAAAAAGGCCCTTTTTATAGGGCCTTGAACAAATATATTTTTCGGCGTTTTATTAAATATCAATTGCTTCACCATAAGCAGCAGCAGTAGCTTCTTTAAGTCCTTCACTCATAGTAGGATGCGGATGTACTGCATTTAAGATTTCGTGTGCAGTAGTTTCTAGTTTACGAGCAACAACAGCTGAAGCAATCATTTCGGTAACATTTGTACCAATCATATGACAACCTAAGAATTCGCCATACTTAGCATCGTAAATTACTTTTACAAAACCTTCTGTTGCGCCGGCTGCACTTGCTTTACCGCTAGCCATAAAAGGAAACTTGCCCACTTTAATTTCATAACCTGCTTCTTTAGCTTGTTTTTCAGTATAACCAACACTGGCAATTTCAGGAATACAATAGGTACAACCAGGAATATTATTGTAATCCATTGCTTCGGGCAAGTGATGGAATTTCTTTTCGTTGTAACCAATATGCTCTGCAGCATTAATTCCTTCTTTAGCAGCTACATGAGCCAATGCCTGACCAGGAGAGCAATCACCAATTGCATAAATACCTGCAACAGATGTTTGGCCATATTTATCAACCACTATTCTACCCTTTTCAGTTTTAATACCATTTTCTTCTAATCCAATATTTTCAATATTAGCTACTACACCTACTGCACTCAACACAATATCAGCTTCTAAAACAACCATCGAGCCATCTTGTTTTTTCACAGAGGCTCTTACACCAGCACCAGCTGTATCAACAGATTCAACAGAAGCATTGGTCATAATGTCTATGCCCATTTTCTTGTATTGCTTCTCTAGTTCTTTAGAGATATCTTCGTCTTCAACAGGAACAATTCTTGGTAAAAATTCAACAATGGTTACTTTGGTACCCATGCTATTGTAAACATAAGCAAATTCAACTCCTATTGCTCCACTACCAACAATGATCATGCTCTTTGGCTGATCAGGTAATACCATTGCTTCTCTATAACCAATTACTTTAACACCATCTTGTTTGAGGTTTGGCAATTCACGGCTTCTTCCTCCAGTTGCTATAATAATATTTTTAGCTTCCACTATTTGCTTAGAACCATCAGCAGCAGTAACTTCTAATTGGCCTTTGGCTTTTATTTTACCATAGCCCATGATCACATCGATCTTATTTTTCTTCATCAAAAATTGAACGCCCTTACTCATTTTATCGGCAACGCCTCTGCTTCTTTTTACTACTGCACCAAAATCGTGTTGAACGCCAGTTGCATTAATGCCATAATTGGCACTGTGTTTCATGTACTCATAAACCTGCGCACTTTTAATTAAAGCTTTGGTTGGAATACAACCCCAGTTTAAACATACACCACCTAAACTTTCTTTTTCAATGATCGCTACTTTAAAGCCTAATTGAGACGCACGAATAGCCGCTGGATAACCTCCAGGACCACTACCGAGAACAATTACATCATATGCCATAATTACCAATATTAATTGTATGTATAAATAAAGAATTTGAGGGTGCAAAAATAAGGGCATTACTCAAAGAAAACGCGAATTGTTTGGTAAAACCACTTGTTTCCGGCAGATGCGCCTGATTTCTGCATTTGTTCACTATACCCTTGTAGGCCAAAAAGGCCAGCCATATTGCCGTTGCGAAGGGCAATTTCGAGGTAACCAGCAGAATTGAACCAAGCCATTTTTTCGTGTTCAGGAACACCTGCATAGTTATTGCTGAGTTTTTCTATTGTTTCGTCTCTTTTAAACATGATTTTAAATTTCCTGCCTTTGCCATGTTCTTCAAAATCATTTCGGGTTATATTGATTACCACATTCTCAAAATTATCAATAAAGAGAATCTGTCCTTCAATCCAATCGGGGCCGGCGGTTGGTCTTAGAGGATACTTCTCTACAATTTCGTTAGTAAAACTTCCCACCGATAATAATTTTTTATACTCTTCTAATTTAAAAATAGCAGCAGCTATATCACTGGTAATAGTGAGTAAATCGGCATTGATGGAAACAGGAATTTTTACCATTTCAGCAGGTTTCTCTCCAGCTATCATGGTTATTAATCCGTTGTCGGGGCAGATAATATATTGATTTTTGTAATAGGCAATCAAAAAATGATCAGCTGCAGATTCAAACACATTCACTAGAATAAGGTGATAAGTTCCGGGAGGGTAAAATTTGAAAGCATTATTGCAAGTGTAGGCCGCAAGTGGAAAGTTAGTTTGTGATAAATAATGGGTGATGTCTACTGTGTTGAGTGTGGGCATTGAATGCAAGAACTGCCCTTTTATGGCACCAACAATATAATCTCGCTGGCCAATATCGGTTGACAAAGTAAGGATGGGCATGCTATCTGCTAAACGCCAAATGAACAAGAGTTATTTCACTAACTCGTTGTTTTTAAAGAAAAATTTTCGTACCATTTTATCGGTTAAGGAAGGAAAAAACTTATTCATAAAAACTGTTCTTTTACCTGTGAAAGTTAGTACAAGGGTTCTTTTTCGTTTTTCGATAGCTTTTAAAATGTGTTGGGCACATTCTTCCGAGCTCATCATAGACGCTTCGTCCATTGGAGATTCTCCTTGAGCATTACCGTCTTTATTTAAAGCGGCATTGCGAATATTAGAGGACGTGAAACCAGGACAAACCCACATCACATTTGTGCCCGAATCGAGCAATTCGGTTCTGAGCGATTCTAACCAACCATTCACCGCATATTTAGAAGCAGAGTAACCACTTCTGCCCGGCAGGCCTCTATATCCAGCAATTGATGATACGCCAACTATAGTTCCTTTATTGTTGATAATATAGGGCAATGCCAGTTTAGTGCAATAGACAGTTCCCCAGAAATTGATGTCCATTACTTTTCGAATGGTGTCTAATTCTACATCAGTAACAAGTGACCTCATGGAAATTCCCGCATTATTAATAAGGATGTCGATAGTGCCAAACTGTTTAATTACCACATCAATAAACTGAGTACAATCAAGCTCTTTACTTACATCAGCAGCATGAATAACCAATGGCTTACCCGGATAATCAGCTTGAAGCTTGTATAATTTATCGTAATTGCGCCCACAAGTAGCCACTTTTGCACCTTGTTGAAGAAAAATATCTACCAAGGCTTTACCAATTCCATCTGAGCCTCCTGTAATCACTACCACTTTATTGTTGAAAGAAGACATACTTAAACAGTTTAAAATCAAACAAATGTAAGCAGAAGATTATCTACATTAGTGGATAATTCTACTTAAAAAGATACATAAAAATTTGGCTACCGTTTAAAATGCCCTATTTTTGCAACCCGAAAACAGATATACGTATCTAATTTTCAGATTCTGTAGCTCAGTTGGTAGAGCAATACACTTTTAATGTATGGGTCCTGGGTTCGAGTCCCAGCGGGATCACAAAGCTCCGACGAAAGTCGGGGCTTTTTTTATGCGGGTACACTAGCACGGAACCGAACGAGCTTCAAAAGCAAAATGTAATGCAGGAGTGCAGGCAACGCAAGCTTGCTTGATGTTGCCGGAACGAACTGCAGTACAACGAGCGAAGCGAGTGCTTTTGAAGCGAGCACTTCCGCAAACCGAATTACAATAAAAAAACCAATGAAAGTTTAGTAGAGATTTGCGCTAGCTCAATGCGGTGGGAAGTCGGCGAAACGAAGTGAAGCCGACAATCCCAGCGGGATTACTATAATAAACAAATAGCCTTATTAATTTATCCTTTGAAAAGTGCTTTAACTAAAATATCAAACCTTTGCTCAAATTTAATCCAAGAATTAGGGGGTTAATACACTGGCACAAGTAAATAAGTATTTATACAGCTTGTTTTTTATTATTCTACGTGTGTTAGGTGTTTGTCATCATTTTCTTTTTAGTCAAAATAAACCAAAAAATTAGTCCAGCAATTAGCGTAATAAATAAAACGATAAGGTCTTTATATATGATTGGTGATTGTA
>JANOQC010000039.1:0-26748 GCA_031422175.1 Sphingobacteriia bacterium
AGTACCGATTTAAAAACAAGTTTAAACGACGCACTCAGAGACTTTAATGTGAGCGTTTAAAATGACCTCAAATACTCAATCAAAATATTTCCTTTCTGGCTTTTTTTTAAGCTTAGCAGGTGCATTGCTATTTTCTACAAAAGCAATTTTTGTTAAATTAGCTTTTAAAGAAACTGGAGTAGATGCAATAACACTGTTGAGTTTGAGAATGCTATTTGCTCTTCCATTCTATCTTATTGCAGCATGGATTGCTTTAAAAAAAGAAAATGTAAAAAAGCTCAGTAAGAAAACCCTTTTATGGATTATTACTATGGGTATTTTGGGATATTACCTTAGTAGTTTATTTGATTTTATTGGATTACAATATATATCTGCCGGACTAGAAAGACTAATACTTTTTTTATACCCCACATTTGCAGTATTAATCAATACTTATTTCTTTAAAGCTACTTTAAATAAAAGGCAAGTATTTGCATTGTTACTGACCTATATTGGAATCGGCATTGCTTATTTAGCCGAGTTAAAAACCGACAGCAGTAATCCTCAATTTATGTTCGGTGCTTTTATGATTTTTTTATGTGCCATTACCTATTCATTTTATTTAGTTGGCACCGGCAAATTGGTACATAAAGCAGGCGCAACAAGGTATACAGCTTATGCAATGATATCAGCAACTGTAGGCATTTTTTTGCATTTTTTGCTTACAAAAAACATTTCCGATATACATTTTACACCTACGCTTACATGGTACGCAATTGCCCTTGCAATCATTGCAACAGTAATCCCTTCTTTTTTAATGAGCAATGGTATGAAAAAAATCGGCAGCAATAACGTATCAATAATAACTGGCATTGGCCCTGTTTCAACAATTATTCAAGCCTATTTTTTACTTGGAGAAGAAATTTTATTGATGCAAATTATTGGAACAATTTTTGTTATTATGGGCGTTGTATTAATCGGGTGGAAACCCAAAGAAGCAGTTTACTAATTAGCAAGAATGGTTGCATGAGCCGCCGCAATAATTATTGGTATTCGCTTAAAGTCTTTTGATTTATCTAAAAAATAATCTGCTCCCATTTTTATGCACTCGGTTTCATAACATGAATAAGCGTTATTGGTAAGCATAATTATGATTGGTTGAACAAACATCATTTCTCGCACTTTTCGCAACATTTCAATGCCACTCATACCTGGCAAGTTGATATCGAGGATTAAGATTTGTGGAACTCTTTTTTCTATTTCTCGAATGCCATCAACTGCATAATTAACACAATACAAATTAATTCCCAAATTGGATTCACCTAATAAATCAGCTATACTTTCAAGAATAATATTAGAGTCATCCACAATTAAAATATCAAGAGCAGGATTTTTCATTTTATTAATTTACAAAAAACAAAAGACTTTGCAGTTTTACCTACAAAGCCCTTTTTTCTTAAAACTTGGATATTAAGGATATTGAATTTTAAAATAGCAGCAATTAAACTGCTTCTTAAAAGTAAAATTAAATAAGTGTCGTGAAATAATAACCAGTGATTTAACGCGATGCGTGTAGTATTTTTACTACAAGTTAAATAACTTGTTTTCCATAGAATATTTAACCAAATCGGCATTGTTACGGATATTCATTTTTTCCATGATTCTAGAGCGGTAGGTGCTAATGGTATTTACGTTCAATGATAGAATATCACCAATTTCTGAAATCGACTTCCCATCTACGATCATTCTTAATACCTCAAATTCCCTATCAGACAATTGTTCATGTGGTAACTTATTACTATAGAATTCTAGAGACCCAGCAAGCACTTCAGCTACCCGATTGGTTATATATTTTTTTCCCAGCAGTATTTGCTGCACAGCAGTAACTAACTCATAAGGAGCACTTTCTTTTGTTAAATAACCTGAAGCGCCCGCTTTTATTGCCCTTACTGCGTATTGTTCAGGAGCATGCATACTTAACATAAGTATGGGTGTATTAGGCACATGCACCTTAATTTGTTTGAGCACTTCTATCCCCGATTGTCCGGGCATGCTGATATCAGAAATAATAATATCCCATTTCTCATTTAAAGCCAACTTTAATAAATCGGCAGAATCGGAAACATCGTGAATTTCAGCAAAAGGCAATGATTCTAAAAGAATTTTTTTTAATCCTTCTCTAATTAAACTATGGTCATCGGCAATAAGAATTCGCATTGGATTTTTGCTTAAAAGGAAATAACACAATTTAAACCAAATATAGGCAAGTATTTACTTGATTTCATTGACCGTTTGGCAAAATCTCAAAATTAATTTATACCATTGCAATGTGGTAACACCAAGATTTTTACTCACTACACTCAATGCCAAATACATACATATGAATTTGGCCATTCGATTACTTTATGAATTAAATAAATCAGACAACTGCCTATCTTGGAAAGAATTTACTATTAAAGAAGATAAAAACGAGATAGCTAATTATTGTAGCCAATTTGATGTAGTATGTTTTAGTTGTTATATCTGGAATATTACACAAACCCTCCAAATAGCCCAACTAATCAAATCTATTAACCCATCAACAAAAATTTTATTAGGCGGACCAGAAGTTACATACGACTGGCAAACAATAATAGACCTACAATCAATTGATTATATTATAACAGGCGAAGGAGAAATTCCTTTTCAGCTTTTTATACATCATTATCCAAATATCCAATCAATCAACAATATTGTTTCTAAAGGAAATGGTGTCACAATCTATCATAACAATCCAGCAACTTTTGATTTGGCATTGTACGCCAATACAAACCCCTATCAAAACGAAGATACCATTACATTGAGCAATAGAGTGTTGTATATAGAAACTTCTAGAGGTTGCCCCTACAAATGCGAATTTTGTTTAGCTAGTTTAGACAATCGTGTTAGATATCTGCCAATGGAACATATTAAAAGCAATCTTTTATTTTTAATGACCCATGGAAAAACGATTAAATTTTTAGATAGAACTTTTAATGTAAAAAAAGATTTTACACTCGAAATTTTTCAATTTATTTTAGACAATGCAAGACCAGAAAATATTTTTCAATTTGAAATAACAGCTGATATTTTACATCCTGCAATTACGCAGTTTATAATAGATAAAGTACCAAAAGGAATGTTTCGTTTTGAAATTGGCATACAAACGGTAAATCAAAAAGCCAATCTAGAAGTTAGTAGAAAACAAAATTTTGAGAAAACCAAGGAAGTCATTATCAAGCTAAAAGAACATGTAGAAATGCATTTAGACTTGATTGTTGGCCTTCCTTTAGATTATTGGGAAGACACTAAATATAGTTTCGAAACCGTATTTGCCCTTTTCCCTCCAGAGCTTCAGTTGGGCTTCTTGAAATTTCTTAAAGGAACACCTGTTAGAGATAAATATGAAAAATACGGATATGTATTTGATCCTATTGCACCTTATCAAATTATTAAAAGTAATTATCTAAGTGAACAAGAATTAGCTAATATAACCAAACTAGAACATGCTTTGGAAATTTATTGGAATAAAAAAAGACTACCAAATACATTAATTTACATAACCACTCATTATAGCATATTTGATTTTTTATTAGAGCTGGGGAAATACTTTGAAACAAGGAGTAGCTTTTTTTATTATACAGCTTTGGATATTTACAATATTGCCAATGATTTTATTAAAGAAAATTACCCAAGTGATTTGATCATTCAAGAATTGTTGGCGATTGATTATTATTTACAATATAAAATCAAACCAGCAGAAAAGTTTATTCCTGAAATAATAAAAAAAGAAAAATTTGCTTACTTAGAAAAATGCCAACTCCCGCATCAAAAATTAAGGTATACAGTTATTCCCATCCATTTCAATTATCATTTATTTAAGCAAGATCAAATTATTTTCAAACAAGAGGAAATGTTGGTAATTCAATATGATGGAACCAGAAAGCCCATAGCAATTAGATTGGAATCATTAGTTGTATAATTAAACCACCATCAAACTACAACCTCTCAGATCTGTGTAATCTACCCTTCCCAACACTTCAAAACTTCCATCATCAAATACCCTTCCAATATCCTGGGTAGCTAAAAAGCAACAACTGTAAATATTGGCTAAATCGATGATTACTAACAAACCTATTCCAGCAGTTTTTATTACCAGTGGATCATCTTCACTTTGTACCATTACCTTCATCCATGGAGGACACATATACCTTCCATTACCAGAAGAATAAGCTTGACTTAATAGTTCAGTCATTCCATATTCAGCATGTATTGATTCAACGCCAAAGTTGTTCTTTAATATACTGTGCAATTCCATTTTAGTTAGCTCTTTGCCTCTACCTTTCATCCCACCTGTTTCCATCACGGTAGTATATTTTAATTGCTGAGGATATGCAATAGAAAAATCAAGTAATGCAAATGTTACACCTAGCAAAATTGTTTTCTGGCCTTTTTTTTCCAAAGCCAAAATGGTTTCGTTTAAATCAGCATGGTTTTTAAGGTAAAACCCACTTTTGATGTGCCCACTTTTCTCAATTAAATATTTAGCCATATATACCAAAGAAGATGTTTCCCTTTCTAAATAAGCTGGCAATAATGCTAAAACACACCAATCTTTAATATCTCCATAGAATAATTGAAAAGAATGCGAAAAAGACTGCTCATACAATGACAACGACTTTACAATATGTTTACTAGTTTGAGTGCCAGATGTTCCACTACTTTCAAAAATTTTTTCAGCACTAAATGAACCAGTAACTATGTTAAAGTCTTTGAAAAAACCAATAGGCAACGAAGGAATTAACGCTGGTATCTTTTCAAACTGATTGCCTGGCATTAATAAATTGACCCATTGTTGGTATACCAGGTTATTTTGATACTGAAATTGATAGATTTCAGCGCAATATTGGCTAAACCGATTTTGTGCGTTTTTAAAAATATTGTTAATATCCAATGAATGCACTGCTAACTATTGTATTGTTTTAACTAATTTTGAATCAGAAAGAAAAAGAATGAAAACAAAAATATTGATCCTAATGGCATTTGGCTGCTTTTTTTATGGCTGTGGCAAAGACACTTACACAACGGCACCACAAATTAAGTTTAATAATGCCAGTTCTACTGTACTCGTCCAAGGCAATATTCTTACATTCTCTATCGACTTTACAGACAAAGAAGGAGATATTCAAGATACACTTTGGGTTCAAAAATTATCAAGAACATGCCCTACTACTCCTGGTGTTCAATTTGTGAGTAAAAACAAAATACCCAATTTTAGCCCAACTAGCAATTTGAAAGGTAAAATGGAAATAAGTTTTATTTACAATGCAAACGCTCCAGGAATTGCGTCAATAATTGGGTGTAGTAACAGAAACGATACTTCTTATTTTAAATTTTGGATGAAAGATCGTGCTCAAAACAGAAGTGATACTATCAATTCCCCAGATATAATACTTATCCGCTAAAATGATTTTTAGCACTATCCTTTATTACACATTAACATATGGCAAAAGCAAAAGCAGTAAAATCAAAATCAGTTACTACTACTGAATCAATGAATTTTTTGAAGAAATACATTAACACGCCTTCTCCTGTTGGCTTTGAAAGTGGGGGTCAAAAATTATGGATGGAATATATAAAGCCATATGTAGATACTACATTCACAGACCCATATGGAACAGCAGTTGGGGTAATCAATCCAGATGCTCCTTTCAAAATTGTAATTGAAGCACATGCTGATGAAATAAGTTGGTTTGTTAATTATATTAATGATCAAGGATTCATTTATCTCAAACGAAATGGTGGAGTAGACCACCAGATAGCTCCTGCAAAAAGAGTTTGGATTCATGGCAAAAAAGGGCCTGTTAAAGCAGTTTTTGGATGGCCAGCTATTCATACAAGAATGAGTAACCCCGAACAAAAAGAACCATTACCAAAAATTGAAAATCTCTGTTTGGATTGTGGCGCAAGAAATAAAAAAGAAGTTGAAGCTTTAGGCATACATATTGGATCGGTGGTTACTTATGAAGAAGGATATGAAGAGTTGGCATATGATTTTTTAATAGGCCGTGCCTTCGATAACAGAGTTGGAGGATTCATGATTGCAGAAGTAGCCCGGTTAATAAAAGAGAATAAGAAAAAGCTGCCTTTTGGATTATACGTGGTAAATGCTGTTCAAGAAGAAATAGGTTTAAGAGGTGCAGAAATGATAGCCAGAAGAATTAAGCCAAATATTGCCATCATTACTGATGTTACTCACGACACCAGCACTCCAATGATTAGTAAAATAATTGAAGGTGATATTCAATGTGGAAAAGGGCCATCTTTGGCATTTGCCCCTGCTATTCATAACAAATTATTGGCAATAGTAGAAGATGTAGCCAATAAAAATAAGATACCAGTTCAAATGCGCACCCTCAGTAGGAGTACCGGTACAGATACAGATAGTTTTGCTTATGCAAATGATGGTTGTCCATCTGTATTGATATCTATCCCATTACGATATATGCATACCACAGTTGAAATGATTCATAAAAAAGACATTGAAGAAACCATTAAATTGATGTATGAAACCTTACTCACTTTAAGTCCTAAAACCAACTTGACTTATTTTTAAACTTCTCAACATTCAATTGTGACAAAATACCAGCAAATTGCCAATGAAAATGCTGCAAAAATGATAATATTGCAGTAATATGAATTTACCCGAAGGCACTGTTATAAAAGTGGCAATTTTAGACCTATATGAAGGTGTTGCCAATCAGGGAATGAGGTGTATAAAGGAAATCGTTGAAGAATGGGCTGATATTAATTCTTACAACTTGAGCTACACTGAATTTGATGTGAGGTTGAAAATGGAAACCCCTACAATTGACTATGATATCTATATATCAAGCGGTGGACCTGGGTCTCCTATAGATAGTACAGGAACAGAATGGGAAAAAAAGTACTTTAAGTGGATGGAAACCATCGAAAAGTGGAATAACCAAGCCAGTAATTTTCCTAAAAAACATGTTTTATTTATTTGTCATAGTTTTCAATTAGCTGCTAAATATTATGATGTAGGCTTTGTTTGTAAAAGAAAATCTACTTCTTTTGGCGTGTTCCCCATTCATATGTTAGAGGAAGGCAAACAAGAAGTTGCTTTCGAAGGGCTGAATGATCCTTTTTATGGTGTAGATAGTAGGGATTATCAAGTAATAGAGCCCAATCATAATAAGATTCGGGAAATGAGAGGAAGTATATTGGCCATTGAAAAACATCGCCCACATATACCATTTGAAAGAGCTATAATGGCATTGAGATTCAATCCATTTTTTTTAGGTACACAATTTCATCCTGAAGCAGATCCAATTGGAATGTCTATGTACCTTCAAAGAGAAGACAAAAAGCAAACAGTAATAGAAAACCATGGTGAAGAAAAATGGAAAAGCATGTTAGCGCATTTACAAGACCAAGAAAAAATTATTTGGACACACAATCATGTACTGCCTAATTTTCTCAATCATGCCGTAGGCGAATTGGTTGATGCAGTTCAATAAAAATCAAAAGTATGATAGCTTCAATTCGCAAGCAATTCAACCAAAATTTTTCAATAGAAAAATATAAACAATACCTTGATGAACTTACTTCAAAACATCCAGAAGCAATTGAATTTAGGGTAGCAGAAACACCCGTATTTATTGATAAAGTATTTACCCAAAAAATGCTATCCGCATGCGAATCAATTGTTGATGTTATTTTACAACCTAATTTTTTAGCGGATAGTGAGAAAGCTATTCCTTCCAATGTACATGTGCCAGGAGACAATAAATATCCGCATTTCATTGCTTTCGATTTTGGTATTTGCGAAAATGAACAAGCTGAATTAGAACCACAACTAATTGAAATGCAAGGATTCCCTACCCTTTTTGCATACCAAATATGGCATGAAGAAATTACTAGAAACCACTTCCAGATACCTGAAAATTATAGTAGCTATTTGAATGGATTTACACCAGCAACTTATACTCAATTATTAAATGATATTATCGTTGGAAAATTTGAACCAGAAGAAGTTATTTTATTAGAAATTCTTCCTCATTATCAAAAAACAAGAATTGATTTTTATTGCACAACTGATTATACCGGAATTCCCGTTATTTGCTTAACTGAATTAATTAAAGAAGGGAAAAAATTATTTTATAAAAAAGAGGGCCGATTAATTCAAATTAAAAGAATCTATAACAGAATTATTTTTGATGATCTTCAACAACAAAATGCGGAGATTCAGGAAAAAGGAAAACTATTGTTAGAAGAGCTAGATATTGAGTGGATAACACACCCCAATTGGTTTTACAGAATCAGTAAATTTACTTTACCTTTTATCAACAACCCTTTTGTACCAAAAACTTATTTTTTAAATGAGTTAAATCCAATTCCAACAGATTTAGAAAACTATGTTTTGAAACCACTCTTTTCATTTGCCGGACAAGGTGTTGTTATTGATGTTACTCAGGCAGATATTGATAAAGTAAAAGATAAAGAGAATTGGATATTACAGAAAAAAGTAAAATATGCAGCGGTTATAGAAACTCCAGATGAACCAGCGAAAGCTGAAATCAGGGTTTTTTATTTTTGGAAAGATGGGGATCTCCGTCCTATTGCAACCAATAATTTGGCCAGATTAAGTAAAGGAAAAATGATAGGGGTTCGTTATAATAAAGATAAAGAATGGGTTGGCGGTTCTTTGGCTTATTTTGAACAATAGTTATTGCAATATTTTGATTAGTTGATTAATCTGTTCGAAAGTATTAAATGAATGCAAAATGATTCTAAGTCGTTCACTGTTTTTAGGAACAGTTGGATACAAGATAGCCCGAACATCTAACCCAGCAGCTTGTAATTGAAGAGCCACTTGTTTTACAGTATCATTACCAGGAATAATGATAATTTGAATGGGTGTAGTAGAATTTATTTTTTCAAATCGAGAGGTGCATTTTGTAAAAAAATCTATCAAAGCGAGAATATGATCTCTTTCTTTATTCATAGAAGGAAATAATCGATAAGATTGTTGCACAGCATCTATTGCAACAGGTGGCAAAGCAGTTGAGTAAATAAAACTTCTTGCAAAGTTTATTAAGTAATTTTTTAAAGTTGACGATCCAAGAACAATGGCCCCATGACATCCCAACGCTTTTCCAAACGTATGAACCCGAGCAAAAATTCGATCAGATAATCCAGTAGATTGAGCCAGTCCCTCTCCTTTCAAACCAATTATTCCAGTGGCATGGGCTTCATCAATAATTAAATGAGCATTGTATTTTTCAGTAATATTTACAAGCTTACTCAAGTCTGCAACATCTCCATCCATGCTAAAAACAGATTCTGTTACAATAAATACATTACCAGTAGCTATTCTAAGTTTTTTCTCAAGATCATCTAAATGATTGTGTTCAAAAGAAAATGACTGTGCTTTAGACAACCTTATTCCATCCCTTATTGAAGCATGACTTAAAAAATCATACAAAATAGTATCACCCCTTTGTGGAACAGTTGACAATAAACCTATATTGGCATCATACCCAGAATTGAAAATCAATCCGGCCTCTGCTTGATGAAATTGGGTAATCTCCAGTTCGGCTTGCTCTATTATTTCGTAATTGCCAGATAATAATCTTGACCCCATTGACCCATGTGCTAAACCATTAAAATTTGGTTTGATTAAATGATGATGTGCTATACCTAAATAATCATTAGAATGAAAATCTATTTTATTAGTAGATAATCGCAATATTCTAAAAGCATTATTGGTTTTTCGTTCGTTTATTTTGGCGTCTAAAAAACGATCATTATACATCTTCCAAAACTAACTAAATTGACTTACCGAATAAACATAATTGTTGCTAGATTGCATCTTTAATCATTGGTTTATGCAAGCTCCTTTATCTCAGCACACTAAAAATATTTTAGGTCTACAACTCCCTACCGACCCGCGTTGGGTAGATCTAACCACTATTTCATTGGAAGCGATCTTAACTGACCATGCATATTGCGAACAGAAAGCTGCACTAACTTGTATTTCATTGATTCAACGTTACTCTGATAGAAAGGAATTAATACAAGAATTAGCGCCCATAGTTACAGAAGAATGGGGGCATTTTAGATTGGTATTAGCAGAACTAGAAAAGCGAGGTTTGCAATTGGGCAAGCAAAGGAAAGATGTATATGTTAATCAATTATTATTGTTCCAAAAAAAAGGAGGGCATATTGATGATCGGATGTTAGATCAACTCTTAACAATGGCATTAATTGAGGCTCGAAGCTGTGAACGTTTTAAACGCTTAAGTGAAGGATTAAATGACAACTACTTGCAATCTTTCTATAGAAAATTTATGGAGAGTGAAGCTGGCCATTATACCCTATTTATCAATTTAGCAGACTTGTATATACCAAAGGAAAAAGTGAGAAAACGCTGGAAAGAATGGCTATCTCACGAAATAGTTATCATGAAAGACTTACAATTGAGAGGAGATCGAATTCATTAATTGCTAAAAATTATTTTAACCCTATTATTTTTTTTAATTGAAGGCATAAAAAAACCTTCCTGAAATTCAGGAAGGTTTTTGATTATTTGTAATAGTTGAATTAAAGTTCCTGAACCCTGAACTCAACCCTTCTATTTGCTGCTTTACCTTTTGTGGTTTTGTTTTCAGCAATTGGTTTGCTGCTTCCAAAGCCATCAGTTAACAATCTTTCGCCAGCAATTTTCTTGCTGAACAAATAAGTTTTAACTGCATTAGCACGCTTCAAAGACAATGGTTTGTTGATTTTATCAGAACCAGTGATGTCTGTATGACCATCAACATATAATTTCAATGAAGGATACTCATTCATTGCCTTAACTACTTTTTCTAATTCAACTTTAGAACCTTTAGTTAAAACAGCACTTCCTGTAACAAACAATACTTTCTTATTATCAAAATTGTATTGTTTTCCTAATTCTGGACAACCGTTATTTTCAACAGTTCCTTTTACGGTAGGACATTTATCTTCTTCGTCATTTACGGTATCTCCATCAGTATCAGGGATAGGACATCCTTGGTAGCGAGCTAATCCCGGCACTGTAGGGCACTTATCTTCTTCATCATTAATACCATCTTTATCAGTATCAGGGATAGGGCATCCTTGGTATTTTGCCAATCCTTTAACTGTAGGACATTTGTCATTTTCGTCGTTGATACCATCTCCATCTGTATCAGGTACAGGGCATCCTTGGTATTTAGCAACTCCAGCAACAGTAGGGCATTTGTCGTTCTTATCAAGAATTCCATCTCTATCAGTATCTTTCTCAACAACTGGAGGAGGAGGTGGTGGCGGTGGAGCAACTACCACAACTGGTTGTGGCTTATCCTTTAATGGAGAAGCAATACCAATGGTGTAAGCCATATGGTTCACAGCAAAGTTGGAAATGGCTGGCTTATACAATAATTGAGTATTGATAAAAGTACCTTCCCCTAATCCAATTTGTAAACCCATACCAGTACTGCCTTGTGCAGCAAAATAAGTACCTCCATACATGGATGCGCCTACGCCTAAAGTAATGTAAGGTACAACTACATATTTGTCAGAAAGCAACTTCAAATTGATATTTGCGTCTGCTTCTAACAAAAATTTAGCATTGGTTGATTGTGCAATTCCAGACTTTGGATAAAAAGGATACTTAGTAAATGTTCCACCTAAGCTTCCCATGAAATCAATATTTTCGGTGATCCCCTCATAATATTGAATAGCCAAACCAGGAGTCATTTCTGAAGTTTTTGCCCATTTTTTATTTTGCAAAACGTCAGAAAGAGATGTTTTACCGATTCTTTCAGCAGTATACATATCATTCATAAAAAAAGACATACCTAAAGTTGGTCTTTTTTTGTAACTGGTTGGGGCCTGAGCATATGTTGTTGTAACCAGTGCCACAATCAATAAAGAGAATAAAAATTTCTTCATAAACAGTTTTTTATTAATTCTTGTAAAAATACAGTTAGAATTTGATTTTTTAAAATTAAGATAACTTTATCTTTTATTTAATCTTTATTTTTTAGGGGGATCTATTACTTCCAATTTCACTTTAGTAAGCCCATTTTCCATAAAATCAAGTGTTTTAGCCGCTGCCCTGCTTAAATCGATCACTCTACCCTTCTTTTTCATTGCAGGATGCATTCTGTCATTGATTCTCACAACTACTGTTTTGCCATTATTCAGGTTAGTCACTTTTACCCATGTATTCAATTTCAAATTATTACTTGCTGCTGTGAACTTACTATTTCGAAAAATTTCACCAGTTGCAGTTTTGGTACCATCCAAGCTTGCACTGTAGAAACTTGCAATTCCTTTAACCACTTTTCCCGTTAAAACCAATGAATCAGTCAGTTTTGTTGAATCAATAACGATGGCAAAACATTCAATAGGTAACAAAACAGTGTCTTTTTTGATTGGATTCTGCAAAGTATCCACTTGAGCCCATGAGGAACTTGTAATGAAAAAAGACAATATCAACCCTGTAATTTTATTCATAAGAAAATTTAAAGAATGAAAAATACTAAGGGACCGGGTAAAATAATGTTACAAGCCCATTAGAATAGGGCAATAGCCAAATTTAGTGCCAAAAGGGGTAAATCGGTATAAAAAGTAGTAAAGAAATGTTTAATTATATTTAAATCAATTATTTACGTATTATCATAATATAAATATGAATTATTGTAAACTCACAACATCTTCCACAGCATCCAGATTTAAAGCTCCATGAATATGAGGGAATACCTCATTGATAGACCCAGCCAATTCAAAAATAAGGGGCCTATCCACTTTTTCTTTCCTAATTTTTAATTTTACTAATCCTGTTCTGCCTTCATAATATCGTTCAAGAACCCCAACCACTTGGTCTTCAGTGCTACAATGCATGAATCCTTCATTGGCTAAAGTATCTGCTTCATAAAGTCCTTTTTCAACTGCTTCCTCCCACTTCTTTTGAGTGGTAACATGATAAATATAATCTGAATCCATTTCCTTAATTTATAAAATTCTTTTAATACGCTGTTCTAATAACATTAAATCGGTCATAATTATTGCAGTAACCGCCTCTACAACCACTGGCACCCTTAATGCAATGCATAAATCATGCCTACCTTTAATGGAGAAATTCTCCATCTGTTTAGTTTCCCAATTCCAAGATTGTTGCTCTTTTGGTGTTGATGATGTGGGTTTGATGGCAATTCTAAAAACCAATGGATTGCCATTTGTAATACCCCCAACTATTCCACCTGCATGGTTTGAAATTGTTTTACCTGATTCATTTTCTAATGCATCATTGTGCTCAATCCCAAACATTTTTGCTGCGGCAAACCCAGTTCCAAATTCTATACCCCTAACTGCAGGAATAGCAAATACAGCATGGCTAATTAACGATTCAACAGAATCAAAAAAATGTTCTCCTAATCCAATGGGCAAACCAATCGCCTTACATTCAACAATACCTCCTACACTATCTTTGTGATCAATTGCTTTTTGAAGCCCTTTTTCTACATTATTTTCACCTGCAATTTCTGTAATAGTAGCCGTTGTTTGAACGCCAACACCTTTTAGTATTTTTTTTGCAATAACGCCTGCCGCTACTAAACAAAC
Organism: Sphingobacteriia bacterium; assembly: GCA_031422175.1. Classification (GTDB taxonomy): domain Bacteria; phylum Bacteroidota; class Bacteroidia; order Chitinophagales; family Chitinophagaceae; genus Sediminibacterium. The sequence goes on from JANOQC010000039.1 coordinate 13,654, forward strand.
GGTTAGTCTTCCACTAAAATGGCCCCCTCCCCTAAAATCTTCATTTCCTCCATATTTTTCATGAGCAGTAAAATCGGCATGTCCTGGCCTAGGAACAGCTCTTTGTTTTTCGTAGTCGCCGCTTCTGGTATTATTATTCTCAAATAAAATAGTGATTGGCGCGCCAGTTGTTTTGCCATTAAAAATGCCTGATTTAAAAAAAGGTAGATCATCTTCTTTACGAGGTGTAGTACCTTTTTGAATGCCCCCTTTTCTTCTTTCAATGTCTTCCAAAAAATCAGAGACTGCTAATGGAAGTCCTGCAGGGCATCCATCTATTACAACACCCACACTTTCACCATGAGATTCTCCAAAAACATGCACCCGAAATAATCTACCAAAAGAGTTCATAAATATGCATTTATTAATTATAAAATGAAGTGCTACTTATTAATAGTAACTCCTAATAATGCTAAGTGATCAAAAAAATTAGGATATGATTTATTGATGGCTTCCGAATCACTTATACAAACTGGCCCATCCGATTTTAATGCAACAACAGCACAAGCCATGGCAATCCTATGATCGTGCCTAGAATGAACTGTTGCTCCTTTAATTTTCGGTTCAGTAAAACCTTTTATCAACATCAAGTCTTCTTGCAATTGAATTTCAATACCCAATTTAGCAAACTCTTCTTGTAATGTAAGTCCTCTATTGCTTTCTTTATGAGCCAATCTTTTTACCCCTTCAATTACTGTTGTGCCATCACAATAAGCAGCCAATGCAACCAATGGAGGAAATAAATCAGGGCAGTCTGTTGCGTTAAAATGAAAAGCTTTCAAATGCGAAGGTCCAACTTCAATGTGTTTTTCCTCAACGGATAATATACACCCAGCTGCCATTAATGCTTGCAGAATTGCTTTATCTGCCTGCGTTGAAAATACATCTAACCCTGTAATTGATATTTTACCTGCAATTGCTCCAGCAACTAATAAAAATGCTGCTCCGCTCCAATCACCTTCTACTTGATAAGAACGAGTGTTCACCATTGAACTCTCATTTTGTTTGTTAAAATGAAATACGCTATAAGAATCATTGTTAACCTGCAAGCCAAAACACTTCATTACCTGTAAAGAAAGATCTATATAAGGTTTACTTTTTAAGTTAGTCACTTTAATAGAAACACCATCCGCACCTGCAGCTGCATAGGCCATTAATAATCCTGTTAAAAACTGAGAACTTAGCGATCCATCAATTTCAATATCTGCTGGTTTTAATGGCCCTTTAATTGATAATGGGAGTTTCCCATTATTAGACTCAATGTCTATTCCTAATAATGGAAAAATTTCATCAAAAAAATCCATGGGTCTAGTTAACAAACTTCCTATTCCATTTATTTTTATAGATTGATTACTCAACGCAGCTAATGGAGTAAACATTCTGATACCTAACCCACTCTCCCTACAATTCATTTCATCAGAAATAGGAAAAATACCATTTGAAAAAATGAGTAAGTCTCCATTTATATCGTATTGTATTGTTGCTCCTAATTTTTGAATTACTTCAATTGCTGCAAGATCATCATTACTTATACCAGGATTAATAATTCTGGTTTCGCCTTTCACCAATAAAGCAGCAGCACATGCCCTTTGCATACAACTTTTACTAGCAGCAGCCCTTAGAGTTCCTTTTAAAGAAGATGGATAAATAGTTATATTCATACAAATGGAACCCTTTAATATATATTAGAATTTTTTAAAAATTTCTTTTAGTTGTACAAGAAGTAATGGCTGTATCACTCCCATCCCAATCTTCTGCAAGAGTATATAATTGATTGAAACATTGTCCTTTTTCTTGTCTTTCAATAATACCTTAAAAGCTTTATTAGCGTCAAAATCTACAAGGGTTGGTAGTCCATATTTATTTAATAAGGCAACGACTGATTCAGTGTCTTTAAAAAATTTCAGTTGATGAGAAATAATTGACCCGTATGTCATGCCAATACTAACTGCTTGACCATGACTCAATTCGTAAATGTTTTCGATAGCATGCCCCAATGTATGCCCAAAATTCAAGAGCTTTCTATCCCCATTTTCAAATTCATCTTTAACAACTATAGCTGCTTTTAACAATGCATTTTTCTGAACTAGTTTTGCAAGTGCTTTCTTATCTTTTCGATAAAAAGAAAGGCTATTGGATTGAAGTTCTTTAAACATAGGTGCATCTTTTATACATGCATGTTTAATAATTTCAGCAAATCCGTTCTGCCACTCAAGAGTTGGTAAAGTCTTTAATAATTTATAATCATAAATGAGAAACGATGGTTGCTTGATAATTCCAACCATATTTTTATAAACGCCTACATCTATTCCATTTTTTCCTCCAATGGCAGCATCAACCATAGCTAAAAGTGAAGAAGGAATAAATCCAAAATCAATTCCCCTCATAAAAATACCAGCTACATATCCTGTAATATCAGTAATTACTCCACCACCAAATCCAACCAATACTGTATTACGATCTGCTCCCATTGCAAGCAACTGGTCTATTAAACCATCAACTGTCTGTTGTACTTTAAATTGTTCGCCTGGTTTCAAAACAATCGTATTCCAACCTTTTAACTTTTTTTTATGTGCGTCAAAAACATGCTCATCTGTTATAATGATTGCTAGTTCTTTTGAAACCAATATATCTAATTGTAAAAAATCAGCATCAAAATAGAAGCTAGTTGCTTTAGCAGAAAATTGAATTTTTTTGGTGACCATTAAATTATTTATTCATGATTTTATTCTGATGGTTGATACTTTCCATATGTACTGCATCAAAATACTTAGTAATAAATTCTTTACTCAACCCCAATTGCGCACCTTTATCAAATGCCCGATCTAAAATAGCATTCCATCTGTTTGTTTGCAGAATGGTAATATTATTATCCTTTTTGTATTGTCCAATTTTATCGGCCACTTTCATTCTTTGCCCTAGTAGCTGCATCAATTCATCATCTAGATGATTTATTTGAGAACGCATTTTTTCCATATTTGCATGCAATTCTTCTGAATCGATGTCTTCGCTTCTCCAAATAATAGCGTTGATCATTTCTCCCAATCTTTCAGGAGTTACTTGCTGCTTTGCATCGCTCCATGCATTGTCTGGATCAATATGACTTTCAATAATTAAACCATCAAAATCTAAGTCTATGGCTTTTTGCGCAACATCTAATAAAATATCCCTTCGCCCACAAATATGTGATGGATCATTTATCATTAAGAGCTCCGGATTTCTGCGCTTCATTTCAATGGCTAAGTGCCACATAGGGGCATTTCGGTATTCTGTATTTCCATAAGAACTAAAACCACGATGTATCAATCCAATATTATGAATACCAGATTTAGCCACTCGCTCAACCGCACCAATCCATAATTCTAAATCAGGATTAATGGGATTTTTTATTAAAACAGGAACATCAACTCCTTTCAAAGCATCTGCTACGTCTTGCACACTGAATGGATTTACAGTTGTCCGAGCGCCAATCCACAATACGTCAACTCCAAAGTGCAATGCATCTTCTACTTGCTTTCCAGTTGCAACTTCAACAGCTACAGGCAACCCAGTTGCTTTTTTTGCTTGCTGTAACCAAGGCAAACCTTTTGTTCCAACACCTTCAAAACTTCCAGGACGTGTGCGGGGTTTCCAAATTCCTGCCCTTAAAATATCAACTTTACCAGTTGCAGCAAGTTGAATGGCGGTTTGCATTACTTGCTCTTCTGTTTCGGCACTGCATGGTCCAGAAATAATGAGTGGCCGTTTTGCTAAAACCGTATTAATAGTAGCTGCTTGTTGTAAGGTCTCTTCCATGATTTGTCTTTTTCAATTCTAAACACTTAATTCATAACGCTTAATTCGTCATTCTTATCTACCCCCTCCACTGTCTGCATCGTTCATTCTAATCCTTCTTCCTTTGTAATTTTTACCATCTAAGGCACGAACCATTTGCTGGGCAGCACCTTTATCTATTTCAATCCAGCTATTCATGTCTTTCATATCGATCCTACCAAGTGACTCTTTTTTCAAATCACTCATGTCGAGTATATATTGTAGAAAGCTTGCTTTATAAAATCCATCTTTTGTACCAAGGTTTACAAATAATCTACTATAACTCCCACCACTACTATATTCTTTTCTACCTTCTGATCTCCCAGAAGATTGATCGCGGCTTCTGCCTCTATCACTTCTATCGTTTCTATCACTTCGTTCTCTTCCTCGCTCTGAAGAATCGCGTTTACCTTTTTCTCTTAAATTCAGGTCTTCTGCATTCTCGTAATATTTAAGGAACCGATCAAATTCCATTGCAGCAACCCTTTTAAGCACATCCTCTTTACTTACATCGGCAAACTTTTCTGCTAACATGGGCACATAAGTTTCATAATCCCCATGACTAATATCAGCAGATAATAATTTTTCCATAAAAGCAAAAAACTGTTTTCTACAAACATCTTTACCAGAAGGAATATCTAATTTATGAAACTGAGAATTATTGATTCTTTCTATTTGCTTCAGTTTGTAAGATTCTTTTGCATGTACAATTGAAATACAAATACCTTGAAGGCCTGCTCTTCCGGTTCTACCGCTTCTATGTGTATATATTTCTACATCATCTGGTAATTCATAATTAATAACATGGGTAATTCCTTGTACATCAATACCCCTTGCTGCTACATCAGTTGCAATTAATAGCTGAAGACTTTTATCTCTAAACTGACCCATAACTTTATCACGTTGACCTTGTGTAAGATCTCCATGCAATGCATCAATGTCGTATCCTTCTCTTGTTAATCTTTCTGATATTTCTTGTGCATCAATTTTAGTTCTGGTAAAAATAATTCCATAAATTCCTGGATTGAAATCGATAATACGCTTTAATGTTTCGTAACGGTGTTGAGCAGTAGTAAGATAATATTGATGATCAATACTTTTGTTAGCCGTATTTACTTTCCCTACAGTTACTTCTTTAGGATCTTTCATATAACGCTTACTCACTTTTCTAATTTCCGGTGGCATTGTTGCACTGAATAACCAAGTACTGTTTCGCTGTGGAGTATTCTTTAAAATGAATTCAATGTCATCCTGAAAACCCATATTAAGCATCTCATCAGCTTCGTCTAAAACAACATATTTTATTTGTTCTAAATTAATTGCCTTTCTTTCAATTAAATCAATCAATCTACCAGGTGTAGCAACAATTATTTGAACACCTCTTTTCAAATCCCTGATTTGCAAACCAATAGAAGCACCTCCATAAACAGCTACAACTGAAATGCCCGTCATATACTTTTTAAAGAGTTCTATCTCTTTAACAATTTGCATACACAATTCACGTGTAGGACATACCAATAATGCCTGGGGATACTTTGCTGCTGCATCAACTACGTGAAGCAAGGGTAGTCCAAAAGCTGCTGTTTTACCAGTTCCAGTTTGCGCTAAACCGATAAAATCTGTTGTACCACTTAGTAAAATTGGTATCGCTTGTTCCTGTATTGCAGTTGGGTTCACATACCCCAACTCTGTAGTTGCTCGAATCAATCTCTCATCAATTCCCAACCCTTCGAATGTTGTCATTTATTTTAAAATTTGCGCAAAGGTACTTTATTTATAAGCCTTTGCTGAGTTTTTAACTAATTTTCCGCATTAACACTTGTCAATTACTAATCAATTGGTAGTGAAAATCAAACAATTGGTTAATTTTTTAATATTCGCCTTATCCCATTGGCATTTTCTATCAATTCTTGCAGATATTGGTAGTTTTCCTTCTCCAAGCAGGTTTTGAACTTTCTTAACTGAGTAATATGCTCATTTAACACATCTAATACATTTTCCCTGTTTTGCATAAATATGGGAACCCACATTTCTGGATTACTTTTTGCCAATCTAACAGTACTTTCAAAACCACCACTGGCTAATTCGAAAATGGCGTCTTCTTCTTTTTCTTTTTCCAAAACAGTATTTGCCAAAGCAAAAGAAGTTATATGGGAAATATGACTAATATATGCAACATGAATATCATGATCAGCGGCTTCCATATACAGTAAATGCATTTTCAACAGACCGTAGATATGCTCTACCATTTCAAAAGCATCTTTATCACTCTGATTTTTATTGCAAATAACCGTTGCTTTTTGTACAAATGCTCCTTTAACTGCTGCTGATGGACCACTATTTTCTGTTCCCCACATTGGATGAGTTGCTACAAATCTTCCACGTTTAGGATGCGCCAATACCGATTCACATATTATTTTTTTGGTAGACCCAACATCAAAAACAATTTGTTTATCTACTTGATTTAATATAAGTGGCAAAATGGCTTCAGCCACATTAATAGGAGTTGCAATAATAATCAGTTCGGCTTGAGCAATAGCTTGATCTAAATCTATACATTCATCTACCAACCCCAACTCAACGGCTTCTGCAACATGGGCAGGATTATGATCCACACCATAAATATATGAAGCAACCCCAAGTTCTTTTAAAGCAATTGCCATTGAACCGCCAATCAAACCCAATCCAACAATAGATACTTTCATAATTACTTAATATTTTCTTATAATTACCTAAGATTTATTTTCAATTCTTTTAATTGCTTCTTCAAATTTTTCTTCGCTAGCACAGAGGCTTACTCTTATAAATGCATTACCTGCAGATCCAAAAATTCCACCTGGAGTAATAAAAACTTGGTGATTGTACAAAACATGATCACTCAAAGCATAACCATCTTTAAATTGGATAGGAATTTTTGCCCAAATAAACATTCCAGCTTGGTTTTTTTCATAAATACAAGCTAATTTTTCCAATAATTGAAATGCTTTTTCTCTTCTCTTTGAATAAATGGCATTTATACTATCATACCAATCTTTATCTAAACTTAACGCCTTAGCTGCTGCTAATTGAATTGGTAAAAACATACCACTATCCATATTGCTTTTAAAAGTAAGTATGTCTTCAATTTTATCTTTTGAAGCACATAACATCCCCAGTCTCCACCCAGCCATATTTTGCGACTTACTTAATGAATTTAACTCTATAGCAATTTCTTTTGCACTTGGAATATTTAAAATACTTTTTGGTTGATCGTTGAGAATAAAACTATAAGGATTATCATGGCAAATTAATATTTTATGTTTAATTCCAAACTGAATAATTTTTGTAAAAAGTTCGTTTGTAGGCAATTTACCAGTTGGCATTTGAGGATAATTTACCCACATCATTTTAATGCCAGATAAATCCATCTTTTCCAATTCATCAAAATCCGGCTCCCACTGATTGAGCTCTTTTAATTCAAAAGGAATAGGAACTCCTCCCGCTAATTTAACAGCACTAGCATAAGTAGGATAACCCGGATTTGGAATCAACACTCCATCACCTTCATTTAAATAAGTCATACAGATATGCATAATACCCTCTTTACTTCCAATTAAAGGCAATATTTCTGTATCAGGATTTAATTCTACTTGGTACCAGTTTTGATACCAATTTGCAATAGCTTTCCGCAGTATGGGAGACCCTTTATATGATTGATAGGCATGAACGTTGGGTTTTGCCGATTCGTTTTGCAAAACTTCAATAACTGAATTATGAGGTGGTAAATCGGGACTACCAATTCCTAAATTAATAATATTCTTACCGGCTTGATTGAGCTGATCAATCTCTCTCAATTTTTGAGAAAAATAATATTCTCCGATGGCTGAAAGTCTTTTAGATTTTGCTATTTGCATAATTATCCATTTACCAATTTACCTTTTTTATAAATGCCAAAAAGCTTAACACTATTGGTCATCACCGCTATTGATTTTAACATGATATCCAATTGTTTTTTTTGATCAAATTCCATATCAGCAAAAAAACCATACTTGAAATTACTTCCAGGTATTGGCATACTTTGTAGTTTACTTAAATTGATATCAGCCTTTGCTATTGCTGTTAATACTTTAGATAGAATTCCTTTAGAGTGATTCGTTTGAAAATAAATAGATGCTTTATTTGCATCTTTAATTTCCTGAATATCACTTGTTCTTTTAAGTACTAAAAAGCGGGTAATATTTATTTTTTGTGTTTGAATATTCGGAGCAATTATTTTTAAATTGAATAATTCAGCAGCCAACTTACTAGCAATAGCTGCAATATGTTTGCTCTTATGTTGTTGAACATGTTTGGCACTCAACGCAGTGTCATCCGTTTCAATTAGCTTCCAATGATATTTTTCTAAATAATCAAGGCATTGTAATATAGCCATAGGATGACTATGTACTTCTTTGATATCAGCCAACTGAACTTCTTTATTTACCATCAAGTTTTGGCTGATAGACAAATACACTTCTCCAACTACTTGTAAGTTAGATTTCAATAAAAGATTATAATTGGGCAGGATACTTCCAGCAATTGAATTTTCAATAGCCATAACTGCCCCAGCAGAAAAAGTATCATCAGATGCTCCTTTTACCAATTCCCTAAAGGAAGCACAAGGTATAATGTTTACTTTTTTACCAAAAAATTGACGAGCAGCCACCTGATGGAAACTACCCTCATAACCTTGAATACAGATTCCAACTTGGGTTAAAGTTGTATTTTTTATTAGGTTGTTTGTTGTGGTTTTTGTAGTCATCAAATTTTTGGTCCCCATTTTCCCGGGGAGGGATAGTAAAAAAAAATCCCGGTATTTAGCCGGGATCTATTTCGAATTTTTTAAAAGTATTAAGCTTTTGCAAACTGAACCCGGCTACTTTTTCTAAAGTAGAAGTAACCAAAAAAATAAAACCAGTTGTTCATTACTTTTTGCATGATGATCAAATATAGTCAATCAAAATAATTCAAAAAAAAGATTTTTAAAAATGCAAACTAGGGTTTGTTAGTTTTTGTTGAGAATATACCAAAAAAACAGCCACCCCGTGGAAACGGAGCGGCTTCTAACGATTGCTTGCCATATGAAAATTGTAGACTACTGTTCTAACCACAAGCCGAGTTCCTTCATTTCTTTTGCACCAGTAGTTATGGAAATTATTTTGTAGCTGCAGAATCAACTTTTGCAACGGTAGTATCAACAGCAATTACAGCTGTATCAACTGGAGCTGCAACAGCAGCTGAATCAACTTTTACTTCTTCAGTTTTAGTTTCACTACAAGCAACTGCGAATACGCCTAGTGCCAATACAAATAACAACTTTTTCATTTTGATTTTTTTTAAGTTTGAATGATTACAAATTAATACCAGCTTAATATAAAAGGTAACCCAGCAAGTGCAAAATTTTCTAAAAAAATATTTTAGGGCTATTTTGGGTTACTTTTACCCCCCTTCTAGTATTAAATGCACAGATAGTGAAAGGAGATAGTAACGAACAAGCATTATTGAAAGGATTGGCGAACAATGACTCAAAAGCCATCGAAACCATTTATAAAGACAACTTTACAATGGTACAAACCTTTATTATTAGTAATAATGGGTCTTACGATGAAGCTAGGGATATTTTTCAAGAAGCGATGATTGCTCTGTATGAAAAAGCACAAACCGAATCATTTGTCTTAACCTGTCAAATTAAAACCTATATATATTCCATATGCAGGCGTCTCTGGCTTAAACGATTACAACAATTGGGCCGTTATACCCAACAAGTTGATAGCATGGAAGAGACTGTTGCAGTTGAAGAAGACCTTGAAACACACGAAAAAAGAAATGCAGAGTTTGTAATCATGGATAGGGCATTAAATAGCTTGGGAGAACCTTGCAAAAGCTTATTAGAAGGATATTATTTGAAAAAAATGGACATGCATGCCTTGGCCTCCGAATTCGGATACACCAATGCAGACAATGCCAAAAATCAGAAATACAAATGTTTATTACGGCTAAAAAAATTGTTTTTTTCGCAGTATAACATAGGGGAATAATTATTATGGACGATATTTTATTATTAGAAGCAATTGAAAGATACCTCAACGGAGAAATGAACCCTGAAGAGCGGAGCTATTTTGAGGGCCTTCGCAAGAAAACTCCCGAAATAGATCAAATGGTTGTAGAACACAATATGTTCTTACATCAAATGGATTTATATGTTGCACACAGTAATATTAAACACACACTCAATGATGTACATACTCATTTACTTTCCAAAGGAGGTATTAATGAAGGCGGCGAATTACCTACACGTGGAAAAATAATCCAATTCTGGAATAAGTATAAGAGAGTAACAGCAATTGCTGCATCTGTAGGTGGAGTAATTGCATTATTTATAAGCGGATTAGCGATTTATTTTTCTTCAGTTGTTACAGACCCTAAATTACAGCAACTAGGTAAAGATTTAGAAGCTGTAAAAAAGAGCCAGCAATATCAGGGATCTATTATTAATGAAGTAAAAAGTAAAATCCCATCAAACGCTCGATTATTAAGTGGAGGTTCCGGGTTTTTAATTGATACCAAAGGTTATATTGTTACCAATGCTCATGTACTTAGGGGCACTGGGGCAGTAGTGGTAAATACAAAAGGACAAGAATTTAATTCTTCTATCGTTTTTATTGATCAAATAAAAGACCTTGCTATATTAAAAATTACTGATACAGATTATGTTTCTGCAAAAACTATCCCATATATAATTCAAAAGAATAATGCTGATTTAGGGGAAGAGATTTTTACTTTAGGATATCCAAGAAATGATATTGTATATGGTATGGGCTACTTAAGTGCCAAATCTGGTTTCAACGGCGATTCACTTTCATATCAGATTCAAATCAGCGCCAATCCAGGAAATTCAGGCGCTCCAGTATTTAATAAAAATGGCGAAATAATTGGAGTATTAAGTACGCGTCAAGCGCAAGCTGAGGGGGTAACTTTTGCAGTTAAATCGAAAAACATATATGCCATTGTAGAAGATTTGAAAAATAGCGATTCTGCATTCAGAAAAATAAAAATGCCCACAAAATCTTCACTAAGGGGTATGGAGAGAATAGCTCAAATAAATAAGGTTGAAGATTTTATGTATTACGTAAAGGCCTACGGAAAATAATTACTTCCACAATGAATTTGGATATTCACCGGTTTCAACCAAAGTATTAATTGAGTGTTGAACTCCAGCAGCATCTTCCTTGTATGTCACCCCAAACCATTTAGAAGAAGTAGGTAACACTTTCATTACCCCTTTACCAGATTCAATAAACTGATTAGCAACAAAAGGTATAAAAAATTCCGATTTCAACTCCCTTCCTTTTTCTCTTAAGAATGTTTCAAAAAAAACAGCACAGAGTTCAATAAAACCTGGAGCAAAACAAAAGAAATTCATACTAACCATGCTATTGGTATCCAGCTGATGAATTCCGGTTTCATCTTCATAAACAATGCCAGTATTGTTTTGATATATCTTAGTCCTTTCAGAAATATTCGTGAGATTGTATTGTGCATCTGCTGTGCAAACGCCTCTGCTAACACTACCATTGTCACTAAGGGTTTTATTAAGTTCATAACCCACCAAGGCATAGGTAGATTCATTGCATTGATTTGTTAAAAATTGAAACGCTTTAACAAAAGCATCTTTCCCATAATAATCATCTGCATTTATAACTGCAAAAGGCTCGTTTACTTTTCCCTGGCAGCACAATACTGCATGGGCTGTTCCCCATGGTTTAACGCGGTCCGAAGAAACATCAAATCCATTTGTATGAGATAATAGATGCTGATAAACATAGTCTGTATCTATCGTCCCTGATAATTTAGGTTCGAAAATATCTTTAAATTGTTCGGCAAATTCTTCTCTAATAATAAAAACCACTTTTCCAAATCCTGCATCAATAGCGTCATAAATGGAATAATCCATGATGGTTTCTCCAGAAGGTCCAAAAGACTGAATCTGCTTCATACTTCCATATCTGCTTGCCATTCCTGCGGCTAATATTACCAAGGTAGGTTTCATATTGTACTTTTGTAAAAATACAAACTTAGCTATTATCCAAATAGTTTCATCAAAAATATGAAAATCGCAAGTGATTTAATATTAACTCAACCAATACCTTGGTACAGCTTCAATGGAGTAGAAACTTCTATTCTTAGGTTGGATTTACTGCATCCTGTAGTTAGTGGCAACAAATGGTTTAAATTAAAATATTATTTAGATGATGCAATAAAATACCAAAAATCTTGTATCGCAAGTTTTGGAGGTACTTTTTCAAATCATATTGTAGCGTTGGCATTTGCATGTAAAGAAAATGGATTAAAATCAATTGGAATTATAAGAGGAGAATCAACTACTCCATTATCGCCTACCTTAATCAAAGCAAAAGAATATGGAATGCAACTATATTTTGTTAGCCGTTCTTCTTTCAATGAAAAAGAAAAAATTAAAAACCAATTAGATAATCCTGATTTGTATTGGATCAATGAAGGTGGGTACGGAACCATGGGTGCACAAGGAGCTGCGGAAATACTGAGTTACGCCACGAATAACTATTCAGCTATTATTTGCTCAGTTGGAACTGGTACAATGATGGCTGGTTTAATAAAAGGGAGTACCCCTACCCAATCAATCACTGGCATTAGTGTTTTGAAAAATAATTTCTCTATAAAGAAAGAAATTATGGAATTATTAAACAATGAAGATCAATCAAAACAATTTTCTATTCTACATGATTTTCATTTTGGAGGATATGCCAAAACAAACAAAACGCTCCTTGAATTCATCAATCAATTATGGCAAATGGAAAAAATTCCGACCGATATTGTATATACAGGTAAATTATTATTTGCTACAAAAGAATTGATTACTAATAACTATTTCAAGTCCGGAACCAAACTGCTAATCATACATAGTGGAGGGTTACAAGGAAATTGCTCTTTACCAAAAGGCAGTTTACTTTTTTAAGGGAAAGCAATTTACCTTAAAATAGGAAAATGGATTTATCTAAAAAACTAAATGGTGGTTAGCTTACAGTCGAAAACTTGTTCGAAATTCTTTTTTACTCTATACTTAACTTCATCAAAAGAAATAGTCCGATCCAATTCTTTTTCTAAGGATGTGACTGTTTTATTTTCTATCCCACATGGAATAATATTATTAAAATAAGTTAAATCAGTATTAATATTGAAAGCAAA
>JANOQC010000040.1:0-1960 GCA_031422175.1 Sphingobacteriia bacterium
CCCAGATTCGATTGAATTCATTCTGTTGGCTCAGTACAACTGTTTGGATTTGGTCTAATATATGTTGAGGGTCATCCTCCATATGCATGTTGAGCTTTTTTCTTTTTTCTTCAAATTCAATCATGCGTTTTAAAGTGGCTACCCTTACTCTAAAAAATTCATCGGAGTTATTAGAAAAAATACCTAGAAAACGAATTCGTTCTTTCAATGGTACAGAGGGGTCATTGGCTTCCTGCAGAACCCTTCCATTAAAACAGAGCCAGCTTATATCTCTTTGAATCAATTGCTTTTTTGCCATGCTTCAAATATAAGCTATGCAATAAAATGATGTATGTTAAGTATTTATAAAATCCGCAATTATGAGTAAGATTTTTTAATTTGTTGAATAATTCCAGTAGTGGAAAATCCTTCAACAATTTGATTAATTACTACTCGTCCTCCGTTTGCTATGACTTCTTTTGAGCCAACAATTTGCTCTATGGTATAATCCCCGCCTTTAACTATTACGTCTGGAAGAAGTTTTTTTATCAACTCCAATGGGGTATCTTCATTAAAAATCACAACCGCATCTACTATAGCCAGGTTACTCAATAGCAATGACCTACTTTTTTCATTATTTATTGGACGTTCCGGACCTTTTAGTTTTTTTACACTGGCATCACTATTGATACCTACAATTAAATAATCTGCTTCCTTAGCAGCTTCTGATAATGAAAAAATATGCCCCTCGTGAAGTATATCGAAACACCCATTGCTAAAGGCAATTGTTTTATTGGTAACCCGCCAACTGGCAACCTGTTTTTGGAGATCAGAAAGGGTATAATTTTTTTTAGTGATTGCTTCAATTGCTTTCATTCTATTTTATTTTTATTGTACCATGGCAATAAAGCGAGGCAACAGAAACCAACTATCAATACTATTAAAAACTGCGCAAACCATTGGAGCGTGCCATTGGCAAATCCAATTTCAAAAGAAACTCCATTCTTTTCTAACACTTTCGCTAAGAAAAAAGCATATGCACCAATGCCACCAGGTGTTATGATCATGCCAATACTTGCAAAAGCCAAAGCCGAGATTGCTGTTGGTAAACCTAAATGTGATGATCCTTCTGTAGCCAACAGTCCAATCCAGGTTCCTATAATATAGAGTAGCCAAATCATTACGCTATAAGCAATAAAACGACCCTTTTGCTGAAGGTGTTGTATACTAGTTAATCCTTCCCAAATACCCCTTATTATTTTTTTAATAGCCAAAACAATACTTAAATGATTAAAATATTGGAAAAGCTTTTTAACCAATAAAATAATAAAAATAATAATGGCTATACTAATTCCCAATTTGGCAATAGAAAAATTACCTGATTGTCCATTAAATAATTTCTTTGAAAGTTCAATCCCATATTCTCCAATAATATCATATTGCAATATGAATGCAGTTAAAAAAACAATCGCTAAAGAGATAACATCAAATGCTCTTTCAATAACAATAGTGCCAATTAATTTTTCTGCAGGAATTTTTTCATATCGAGCCAGAATGGTGCATTTTAAGACCTCTCCCAATCTTGGTATTGCTAGATTGGCCAAATAACCGATCATAACTGCAAAAAATACATTGGGTAGTTTTGGTGAAAATCCCATTGGCTTCATCAATATTCTCCAACGCATTGATCTTAACAGATGACTGGCTGAAAGAACAAAGAATACAGGAATCATTAGCCAATAATTGGCTTTTTTCAGCGAATCTTTAAACTCCTCCCATTTGTCTGTTGGAATCTGTTGTAAACTCCACCAGACCAAAAAAATACCGATACCCAAAAAGAGTAAGTATTGAAGCACTGAAATCCACTTTATTTTCATCTAACTATTGTATTTTTTCCTTTTTAATACCTGTTCAGGTGGCAACCAAATTTAAGCACAAAATTTGGGAATACATCCATAATAATGTAATTTTCTTTTTGTAA
>JANOQC010000041.1:0-19741 GCA_031422175.1 Sphingobacteriia bacterium
TAACAGTCAATTTATTTTTTGGCTTTGAACTGTCGTTGTATCTTCCACATGCAAGCCATCTTAATTGTTTAGTGGTTATTTCATAACCTTTATTATTTGGACCTGTTCCTGTTTTATACCAAGTGCCTACAGTTGAACCGTCATTTACTTTTTGCCAAGTAAACATAGTGTCTTTTTGAGGACTAGGCCATGAGTTGTATTCCATACCTTTAAAGACGCTCATATTTGGTTGAGGATTGTTTTCAGTATCCGGAAATATTATTTTGATATTGCTGTATGGTGAAATAGTCAACTCCTGACCATTTTTGGACAATTTTAGAAAGAACTGGCCACTAATTTCTAGTAAGGAGTTAAAACTAGTTGTATGTTTTAATGTTTTGATAAAATCTCCTTTTTTGATAAAGTATTGGAACTCTATTTTAACAAAACCAGTTATAGGAATTCCTCCTCCACCTCCTCCAATGCCGAATACTGTATTAGGAGAGAAAATTATTTCTACATCATTGGAAAAACGAATTGTATCTGTAGTTCCAACTAGAAATGAGTCTATTAGTGGAGTGGTTAACGTAGAATCTAATAGCTCATTTATAGGTGCGGTTGCATTTATATTTCGAGCCCAAGCAGTATCATTTAATGCGTTGTTAGGATATGCCCTAAAATCATCCGACAAATCTTTTGTGCAAGCAGAAAAACCTACGATTATTGTAATAAGGAATATGTGTCGAAATTTAATCATGCTTTTTTATTGTATTAATAGATACACTCATCAATAGTTTTGTTGCTCTATCTATTGTTTAAATTCATCCTTAATCCCACAGATAAACCACCTACAGAAAAACGTTGGTTAAAAATTGATTGAGGTGTTGTCATATCTGATAAATTATACCTAAGAAATGGTTCGGCAAATATGGAAGTATTGTAATTCAATCTTTTTGTTATACTAATTCCTGTATAGATTGCCATGCCAATATTATTTTTATAACTGATATTGGTTTCTTTTGTAAATGGCATCGCATTTAAAGTGGTATCTAAAACAACCCCTTGGTACCAAGAACTTAAATTAAAAATAACTCCTGCATTAACGCCAATTCTTAAATCGTCATTACCAAATTGGTAGCTCACTAAAGCAGGAATATCAAAACTCTTGTACCTGTTTTTAACCGTATTGTTTTTGAAACCAATTTGTTGTACTACGCTTGTATCGCTTACTGTTACTGTATTTCCATTAGCCAAAGTGATGGTTCTTACAGTAACCACTGTAGTTGTTTTTATTTCATTTTCTGAACGATAGGTAAAATGTTCGTTAATCTGTGAATATTGCAAACCGGTTTTTATGCTGAAATGATCATTAATCGGTTTTACTATTCTAAACCCAGCTGTAAAACTGATTTGCGAATTTTCACTACTGTCTTTTCTATCCATATATGCTTTTGAAGCAGAAATGGATGAAACGGTTTTGAAAGCATAATCTGGAGAAACGTAAATTTCCAAATCCCAATCAGGGTTGCGCATTTTTCTATCAGAAGGGCAAATTACTACATTCTTGATATTGCTGGTATGGTTGAATGCAGTAACCTTTTTTTCTTTTGAATTGAAATTCAATTTATTTTTAGAGAAGCTAATTAAAGAGGCTTCCATTTTATTTGTAGCTCTATAATTATTTTCTTTTGTTAAATCAAGATTGTATTGGTCTATTTGATCAATTGTATTAGAACCACTCATTTTTAATTCCTTGGGACTATTTTCATAATCATTTAATTCAAATAAATTACTTCGATTAAATGACTTTGTATTTCTATAGGATAAATTGTTTTTCTGATTCGAATTGGCTAGATCTCTTTTTGAGATAGGTATGTTGCTTTCACCAGATTGAGTTACATCAATCTTTGGTTCTTTTAATTTTTCTGTTGTTTTAATTTCAATTGTTTCTTTGGCATCAGCATCACTATCATTTTTTGAAATTACGGGTGTATTGTTATTTTGATTACCATACTTATTACTTTTACTATTGGGATCATTTGAATGCTTGCCTATGGCATTTTCAGCAGGCATTTTTTGGTAATACAAATATGCAGACACTGTTCCGGCCAAGATTAATAAAAGTATAGATGCTGCAACCATTCCAGCTCTTGGGAGCAAAAAGAAAACTTTTCTGTCTTCGTCTTCTTTGGGCTTAATATTATTCCATAATTCTTGCGGAACTGGTGCAATATGGTCAAATAATTTGTGTTGTACAAATTGATCAAATTGCTCAGTATGTGGGTTGATTGTAGGTGTATTAAAAGATGGCACATGAATTTTCTCCCACAAGCCTACAGGTATGGCAGCTGAATAATCTTGCAGCTTCATTTTGGTGATATGGTCGAATACTTCGTTTTTCATTTAAACAGCAATCTTTTGTAATTGCATAATCTGATTTTGTAACATTTTTCTTGCTTTTACTAATTGGCTTCTACTTGTTCCAGCCTGTATATTTAACATATCTGCAATTTCATCATGGCTGTATCCCTCAATTACATTTAAATTAAAAACCATTCTATAACCTTCAGGTAGCTGACTAATGAGTTTAAGCAAATCATCTTCTCCTAAATGGGTATAAGCGTGCGGATCAATTTGTGGGTTATTTGGGCTGTGGTCATCAATTTCTTTAAAACTCATTTTTTTACGTTCCAAATGCCTTATTGCTGTATTCACCACAATTCTTCTTACCCATCCTTCAAAAGATCCTTCAAATTTGAATTGAATTATATATTGAAAAACTTTGATAAAGGCATCTTGCAACATGTCTTCCGCTTCCATATTGTCTTGGGCATATCGTAAACATACCCCCATCATTTTACCAGCATGCTTTTCGAAAAGCATTCGCTGGCAAATAGGTTCTTGCCGAATACAGCCTTTTATCAGTTCGTGTTCCGTCAAAAAAAAGACTTTTAAGGTTGAATTATTAGAAAGATACTAAACTGAATACTTTTGTTGCTTTAACAGAGCACTAAGATACAAAAAACCCGCTTCGTTTGAAAGCGGGTTTTAGGCTGTAAAAACAGTAGCTATATAGATAGAAACTGGTCATGTATATAATCTACAACACTAATTAAACTCCCCGTTTCTTTAAATACCTTTAATTGTCTATCTGCTCCTGTGCCTCTTTCAAAGATTTTTTCAACATGATTAATGATATGCCTACTTCCTAAATCGTCCACCACATCATCTACAAAATCCAACAATTCATAAATTAGGGCTTTGGTATCTACTTCAATTTCCTTACCAAAATCAATTAATTTCCCATCAATGCCATATCTGCTGGCACGCCATTTATTTTCGGTTATCAATGGCCTCGAATAAATCATGAAATTCAAATTTTTGCTTCTAAGCTTATATATTTTTGCACAGATAGCTTGAAATAATGCTGCAATGGTCATGGTTTCCATGATGGTCATCGGAACATCGCAAATTCGAAATTCAACTGTATTGAAAAAAGGGTGCACTCTAAGATCCCACCATATTTTCTTAGCATTGTCAATACAATTGGTTTTAATCAATAAGTTTACATAGTTCTCGTAAGCTTCATAACTTTCAAAATAGTCTGGTATGCCTGTTCTTGGAAATTTATCAAAAACTTTTGTTCTGAAAGATTTATAACCTGTATCTCTCGATTCCCAAAAAGGGGAGTTGGTGCTTAAAGCATATACATGAGGCAAAAAATATCGGGCCGTATTGGCTATATGAACTGCCATCTTTCGATCTTCCATGCCTACATGTACATGTAGGCCAAAAATTAAATTGCTTCTTGCAGCTTCTTGCAATTCGTTCACAATCTGGTTGTATCGAACATGATCAGTTATAAGTTGGGTTTCCCAATGACTAAAAGGATGTGTACCCGAAGCACCAACCCAAAGCCCAAGGTCATTGGCTATGGAAGAAATATTACCTCTTAATGAGGCAACATCTTCATATGCTTCATCAATATCTTTGCAAATATCAGTGCCAACTTCTACCACCGCCTGGTGCATTTCAGCTTTTACTTTGTCCTTTAATAATTCTTGGCCAAGTAAAACTATTTTTTGTTCATGGCTTCTTAGTTCCCTTGTTGTAGGATCAATTACCATGTACTCTTCTTCAACACCTAGCGTAAAATGTTTATAATTTGAATTCCCCATTTTTTACAAAAATCAATGATGGTTTAATATAATTTTTTTCCTGTAGCGCTTCGTTTGATATATTCACCCCATGTTAAATTATCTGCTCCATCTACTTGATTTTGCGCTTTTTCAATGGCAAAATTTGCAGCCGTTTCTACCACCCAATCAAAATTTTCTTGACCAACACTTTTAATATCAGCATCTGGTGCAGGATTGCAAAAATCAATTGCGTATGGTACTCCATCTCTCAACGCCAATTCAACAGTATTAAAATCGTAGCCCAAATATTTATTGATTTTTAAAACAATATCTGTCATCATTTTTAGCTTCTCTTCGGAAGGCTTGAAATCGGCTACATACCTTAAGTGGTGTGGGTTACGTGGTTCATAAGACATGATGCGTACATGTTTTCCGCCAATACAATAACAACGATAATATTCTTCAAAAACAATTTCTTCTTGCAACATCATTACCAGCTCACCTGTTTCTGCATGCTTCTCAAAAAAATCGTTCATGTCGGTTAATTTATAAACGTTTTTCCATCCACCTCCTGCAAAAGGTTTCATATAAGCGGGGAAACCAATGTAATTAAAAATACCTTCCCAATCGAGGGGGTAAGTTAAATTACTGAATGATAATTCACCTGTATCTGCAGGTAAATCTTTAGAAGGAAGTAACACGGTTTTTGGAACGGATACTTCAATTTTAGTAGACAAACAGTTATTAAAAAATTTTTCATCAGCACTCCACCAGAAAGGATTATTCACTACTGCGGTACCACATACTGCTGCATTTTTAAGAAAAGCTCTATAAAATGGAACGTCCTGACTGATACGATCAAGTATAACTGCATATCCACTGCTTTCTCCTTGAACTACTTTATCAATTTTTACTGGTTCGGCCATGATGCCTGGTATGTTTTTACTATTGATTCTTTCTACGAATGCCATAGGGAAACTTCTTTCCTGGCCAAACAATATTCCAATTTTTTTCATGTGCTCTTTTTAGGTTACACCTAAATTAAGGATTTCTACCTATAATTTTGAAAAATTTATTTAATTAATTTTAGTACAAATGATTTAGAATCATTCCCTATTTTTGAATACATGCCTCATACTAAAATTGCTCGATCTAGTACTATACAAGTTGAACAACATACTATTGTTTCTGAATACCTCGAAAGAGATGTATTGATAGATATTTATATACCTGTTGGGTCAAAGTTTCCTGACCAAATGAGTTTGCTTTTAATCAATGATGGGCAAGACTTGGTGAAAATGCCTTTTGAAAATATTTTAGGTAAACTGGTTGATGAAAATGCTATTGAACCAATCGTTTGTATTGGTATTCATTGTGGCCCAGAACGAAGAATGGAGTATGGTCTTGCATATTCTGCAGATTATTTAGGAAGGGGGGCTAAAGCAGGCTTATACAGCAAATTCATTTTTGATGAATTGTTACCCTTTATTCGAAAAAAACTACATGCACCTTCTTTTAAAGACAAATCCTTTGCTGGTTTTTCTTTAGGCGGATTAAGTGCTTTAGATATTACTTGGAATCATGCTAGTGAGTTTAGAAAAACAGGTATTTTCAGTGGGTCATTATGGTGGAGAAGAAAAGGATATGATGAAGGCTACAATGAAGAGACAGATCGTATGATGCATTTGCAAATTAGAAAAGGAACATTTCATCCTTGGCTACAATTTTTTATTGAATGTGGTACATTGGATGAAACAGCGGATAGGAATAATAATGGAATCATTGATGCTATTGATGATGCATTGGATTTGATTGTGGAACTTAAAGCAAAAGGCTATACCGATAAGCATTTTAAATACCTCGAATTAGCTGATGGCAAACACGATGTAGCTACTTGGGCAAAAGCATTTCCTGCATTTTTACAATGGGGATGGGGGGTTAAGTAATAATAATTTTAGCAGCTCAATCAATCAAGAAACAAGCAACCTTTAGACAAATGGCGAGCTTTGAATTTTCGAAAATAATGCAACTCAATCATGAAACAAGCAACCTTTAGACAAATGGCGAGCTTTGAATTTTCGATAGAAAATTCAGCCATTTTGATGTAGTTGCGGTTGATTGATTGAGCTGCTACATTATTTATAATGAGTTCCAAAAAAAAGCCCCGCTTCATATTAATTGAGCGGGGCTTTTACTATGTATTAAAATGAATACTAGAAAATATAACGAATACCAAACTGTGCTTGCCAAACATCACCTAGTCCAGTGCCTTTTCTATAGGTAGTGTAGTTGATACTGTTGTTAACACGGTTCATTCTAAACAAAGGAATACCATTTGCATCTACGTTTGCAGCAATTAATGGATTGAAAGTATTTACAAAATTGCTTACACCCCATGCATTATTAATCATATTACCAACATTGAAAACATCTGCTCTTAATTGGATGGTATGTCTGTTCTTACCAATGTTTCGGAATAAATCTAACTGAGTAGAGAAGTCGAATCTAACAATATATGGTTGTAAAACACCATTTCTTTCAACTACTTTACCACGCATTGAACTAAGGTATTTGTCTTGATTAATAAACGCATCAAAAGCAACTCTTTGCTCTTGAATACTTGCAGCAGGAGCAACACTTGTTGCAGGTAATGCTACGAAATTCATCTCTGATTGGTTGCGAGGAACATACATTAAATCATTATTATTTACTACATCGCCGTTCATGTCTCCACTATAAGTATAAGAGAAGCGACCTTGATTTTGTGATTGACCGAATAAAGAGAATTGCAATGCTGCATTTTTACCTAATTCAACACGATAATTTACATTACCAATTACACGGTTGCGAACTTCATTATCACTGAATGCAATATCTGTACTATTGTTACCACGTACACTTTGAATACCCGTCCAAGAACTAGATGCAATAGAACCAGGAGTCATGTAATCACGAGCTCTTGTAAAAGTGTAAGCAGCCATAAAGCCTAGACCTTTTGCTTTGGTTGGTTTTTCTATTTTAATAGTAGCAGCAATTGAACCACCTAAAGGGCCACTTTCCATTTGTGTTGCATCATTAATATTCGGATTTATTCTCGATGCGTTGTTTTGAGGATTTCCAGTTAAACCTAAACCTGGAAAACGTGGTCTTGAATCTGGTCCAGCAAAAAACGTTGATGCAGGTCTTAAATTGGCATTGTAATAATTAATATTATTTAAACTTTGAGTAAAGATGAATTCTCCTGTTAAGATAAGGTCTTTAAAAATTTTCTGGTCAACAGCAAAGTTTGAACGTATTACTTTCGGAAAACGGAAACTTTCTTCAGTTGTTGCTATGCTATAAGATAAAGCAGGTACACCTGGGTTAGGAACAAAACTTGGATGATTTGCAGGTGTATTAGGACTGAAAGGATAAGCGGAAGTATTACTAACAATCACACCACCATTCAACACACCATTATTTCCCATCTGGTTACTTACATTAACAAATGGAGGTCGGCCGGTGAATAATCCAAGACCACCTCTAATTTGTGTTGATTTGTCGCCTTTTACATCGTAATTAAATCCAATACGAGGGCTAATCATTAATTTAGCACTAGGCAATTGAGAAGTGCTTACTTTAATTGTTTCACCATAGTTATCAATAAAATTATAGCCATCTACTTGAGTATTGGTAGAACCCTGTCCTATAAAATACGGTACTTCAAAACGAACACCATAAGTAAGGTTGAAGTTTGGTTGAATATTTAATTCATCTTGAATATAAGCAGCAATATTAGCTGATCTTGTTGTTACTATCCAAGGAGCTCCACCAGGTAGGTTACTGTAGTTAGCTCGGTAATTTCTCATAAAAACAGGACTAAATGTTCTATTAGCATTGGCTAAATAAGCATCACCAGCTGTGTAGAAATCATTCAAGTTATTAAAGGTATAAATACCGTTGATCAAAGGGGTAAATCCATTGGTAAATTTAAAACTTTCAAAAGAAATACCTGCTGTTAAAGTGTGCTTACCTAAATAAGCGGTAAGGTTATCACTAAACTGCCAAGTATCTGTACTCAATAAATTATTTGGAGTGAATGGATCATTACCAAATGACATATAAGTTAAACTCTGTGCAGCCTGAGCACCTGTAAGTGTTGAGTTTGCATTAGTTGGCAGCGTCGTTAATGGAGTTACACCATCCTGAATATCTACCATAGGAAAATTACCCCCTTTCAATCCCCTGAAATCTCTATTGGCTGTATAGCCAAAAGTTAACTCGTTGCTAATCTTATTACTAAATCGGCTATTCAATTGGCCAATAACACCATAGATATTATTATTAATTTCATATGCAGCGTTAGCTCCAATCAATGAATTATTATTTGATCCTCTAAGACCATTTGTGGAGTTACTATTACTAGCACCAACATCACGTTTGGACAATAATAAATTACCTCTGATGCTTAATTTATGCTTGTCGTTGATATTCCAATCTAAACGAGCAACGGCTTTGTCACTCTTGGTAGCAAAAGGATAACCATCGAACGCGCCTGGATTGTAATTGAATTTAGAAACTAAGTAATTGGTTAATGCAGTAACATCTGATTGCTTTACTCTCGATACATTTCCGCTAGGTGCTACTGCTCCATTACTTGCATCTGCTACAAAGCTTGTTCCTACGTCATTTCTTCTTTCCCCTTCATAGTTTACAAAATAGAATAATTTATTCTTGATGATTGCACCACCAAAACTTGCACCAAATTGTTTTACATCAAATGCAGTTGTTACAACATCTTGCTTGCCACCTGCACCAGCTTTAGTTCCAGTATAACCTTCGTTTCTTTGGTTGTAAAAACCAGTTCCGTGAATAGTATTTGTTCCACTTTTTGTTACAGCGTTGATGCTTGCACCTGTAAATCCTGCATCTCTTACATTGTACGGAGACACATTGATTTGAATTTCTTGTAATGCATCTAAAGAAATTGGTGCAGAGTTGGTTTGACCGCCATTTAAAGCACTTAAACCAAATGAGTTGTTGAAGATTGAACCATCCAAAGTAAAATTAATTGCTCTACTATCTTGACCGGCAAAAGACAATCCATTTGCCTGAGGTACCAAACGAGTTAAATCAGTAACGTTACGGTTTAGTGTAGGTAATGAACTAATTAAGCGTGAGTTAATATTGGTAGAAGCACCTTTTCTATCTTTAGAAATCAAGGCTGCTTTTTTACTAGCTGCACCTGTTACTGTTACTTCTTGTAATTGTGTATTGTTATCGTTTAAAGTAACGTCTACAATAGCGGGCTCACCCAATTGCACAGTTACCTCATTAATCACTTCAGATTTCAAGCCTACATAAGATACAGTGATCTTATAGGGTCCACCAACACGTAATGCAGGAACTGTATACTTACCAGTTGAGGTAGAAACCGACTTGTAGCGAGAACCAGAAGGCTCATGAATAACTTCAATGGAAGCGCCCACTAAAGGCATGTTTTTTGCGTCTTTCACTGAACCGGTAATTGTACCAGTAGTGTTTTGCGCCATTGAAAAGGAAACAGTAAAAACTGCCACCAAAATCAATGAAATTTGCTTTAAAATTCTCATATTTTTAGTTTTGATGCGGCAAATATCTAACAATCAATGAAAAGAACCCAATTTCTTGTTAATATAATAATTACATAATACGCACAGTTTGGGTATTTTGGCTCAATTTATTCATCATTGATCCATTTTTCCTATTGAAAATCAGTTATTTATGTTCAAACATCGGATTAACAAACTTCAAATTAAATGTGAAGTCTGTTAATAAAAATTTATTTTACAACCTATTTGGGCTGTCCAATTACTGGAAAAGTGAGGATTCATGCTAATTTGTTCCTGCCAAGGAGTAATGGTGAGATTAATTGGATTGAAATTGTACATGGGAATTAATTGAGTTGGGTTTAGGAAACCCACAAAATCAAGTACCTTGAATCGATTGCCAGCCACCGCATATGACTTCCCGAATGATTGTTTCAATAAATTGGTTAAATTAAACACATCTAGCGAGAAAGCAATTCCATATTTTCTTTTGTTTAGGCGAATAGTTGAATAGCTCGCAATTCTGCAATCTACTCGATGCACAAAAGGAGTGATACTTCCATTTCTTTGGGCATATTTACCCCGGTTAGATTTTAAATACAGGTTATTCTCAATATAAATTTCAAAGGCTTCTTTTTGTTGCTCAGCTGTAAAATAAAAATCATTCGAAATGATTGGTTGAAAATATTGTTCTTTCAATTGCTCACTTGTTGGAATATAAATTAATTCAAATCCAGTTGAATTTTCATCATCTCGCACTAAAGTTTTTTTACCATACACATAACTGAAACGATTACCGGAACTGCCATTGTACATAAGTGAAAAACCGACTTTATTTTTTTTGTTAATGCGCCAATCTTTAAAAAAAATGAAGTTAAATCGATGACCGGCACTAAAATCAGAGACTGCTAATCCAATATTATTTCTACCGTTTACCTGTTCATTCAACCGCCATTGATTGATAAGAACAGAATAATTTCCATCATAAGCTGCAAATGATTTACCAAAAGCATAATTGAAAGTAAAATGACCTGCAACATTTTCATTTTTAACTTGAAACCCCCATCTGTAGCCATATCCATTTTCATTATTGTTATTATTACTTAACAGTATTACATGTGTAAATGGGTTGGAACTATCTGGTAGAAGTGGAATTCTTGCATTATTTAAAGTAGCATAAACCAATCGATTGTCTGGCCCAATTAATTGTTCAGTTGGAGGTAATAAATTAATATTAGTAAATTTTATTGCATCTTTATTGTAGTAATACATTGCTTCTAACTGAAATGCCCAATTGTTTTTTAAAAGCTTGGTTATTTGAAAACTCGATCTCCAAACACTGGGCATATTTAATTTCTCAGCAACCAAATTCAAAACCCCTCTATTTCCCGACACCCCAAATTGATTGGGCATCCATTGTTGATGAATATTCTTTTGAAATCGAATTTGATTGAGTTGCTGTGGACTGGCTTCGAAGCTTCCATATTTCAATCCATTATTACTGTTTATGCCTGCCAGCCAGGCCAAAGGCATTCTGCCGCTGAATATACCAGTGCCAATTTCAACAGTAGTTTTTTGTTTTGGAAATTGTACTATTATATTCAAGCGAGGCGAAACACTAATTGGAATAGTAGGTGTTTGATTAACATTTATTTCTACTAAATCATAATAGTTGGCAAATGTTGGGAATGCACTTTTTTGTGTAAAAGAATCTGTGATTGGAATGGTTAATAATTTGCTTGAAGTGATTCTTACTCCTCCCATTAATCGAATATTTTTATGGATATTAATTTGATCATTAATAAATATAGAACTGTTGAAAAATTGAAAAAAAGAAGCCTTGTTTTGGCCTTCTTTATAAAAATTAATTTGATAGTCCCCGGGTTTTCTATTTAGTAAAAAATCGGTGATATTGAAATAGAAATAACTGCCAAAAGCATTTTGTAAAAATTGATTTTTAATAGCATTGAATTCAAGTTCAAATCCTGCAGTAATAAAGTGTTTTCTTTTTGTGAAGTAATTTTTTTGAAGTATATTAATATTGGTTTGTTGAACATTGCTTTGCATGGCATCTTCATTGCTTCCTAAAAAAATCAAACCATTTCCATCCAATATTGATACGCTGGGGAATGCTTTGCCTAAATGGCTTGTTTGATCTCTTGAATTGTTAAGACTAAAGAGTAAACTATTGCCATTGTTTTTTCTCCATTGATGTTTCCATTCAATTGATCCTGAAATATTTTGATGGGTATAGAATTTTCCATTATTGCTAAAATATAAATTCCGATTGGCACTAATTCCAGAACTGGTTTTGTCCGATATTTGCGATCGGGCGCTAAATATTATTGCATTTCTTTTAGAAATAATATAGTCGATTTTTAATAAAAATTTGAGCGCATTTATTTGTTGAATATTATTTAAAATGCCGGGATCATAGTTGTAATTTGTTTTGATTGAATGCTCAAATTGCTTGAATTGCACAGCATTTTTAGTAACACCTTCATAGTTATTTAAATCATACTTATTTTCATTTGCTTCTCTCAAAAAATCGATATTGAAAAAGTATAACAATCGATTGATTTTAATTGGCCCACTCATTATCAATCCAGTATTATTGTACAATACTTTGTTGCCTCGCATATATCTATAGATAGATGAGAATGGCTGATTTTTACCAGACTTGGTAATCATATTAATTGCGGCCCCAGTATATCCACCCATTGATGCATCATATGGGGAGAGCTGAACTTGTAATTGTTCAATAGCTTCAATAGGAACAGGAATATTTCCTGTTTGGCCACCATACATTCCATTAGCAGATAAACCAAATACATCATTTTGTAAAGCACCATCTACATAAAAAGAATTGTATCGATTGTTTTGACCAGAAAATGAAATAGCTCCATTGGCAGATTCTTTAATGAATGCTTGTGGAAATACGCCAATTAATTTCGTATAGTCTCCTCCTGAACTTGGTATTTGAGCAATTTGTTTTGAATTGAGTTGAAGTAAATTGTTTTCTTTATAATATTCAATCGTTGATTTAACCAATACAGGTTCAAGTAAATTAACCGCCGACCTAAGACTTATATCAATTGATTGGATTTTTCCAAGGAATACTTCAATATTTTCTAAAAGTAAAGTGTCGGTATAAGCAGTATAAAAACGGATACAATAGTTATTACTTGGGGTCAAATTTACCAATTGGTAAAACCCCAAGTCATTAGATGATGTGGTTAAATTTGTGCCATTTAAGGGATTGGATAGTACAATTTGAACGTTGGTTAAGTATTTTCCATGAAAGCTAGTTCTTCCTTGAATTCCTCCACTAGTTATTTGGGCTTGTGTGGAGGAGACCAGTATAACTGCAAAAACTAAGCATCGTAGTATCATTAAAAATCGTTTTTTTCAATACTACCTTAATTTTCAAGCTTTTTTAAGGGTGGAAATACGGGTAATTGGCATTTTTTAACGGATTTGGATTGAATCAATACCTATAGAAACAGTAATTTTGCACTTTAAATGGAATTTATGTTAGATAGTATTGAAGTTGCAATCAAGGACATTCAAAATGGTAAGTTGGTGATTGTAGTAGATGATGAAGACCGAGAGAATGAAGGTGATTTTATTATTGCTGCCCGATTTGCTACTCCAGAAGTGATTAATTTTATGAGTAAGGAAGGCAGAGGGTTGATTTGTGCTGCCTTAACCGAAGAAAGATGTGCTGAATTGGAATTATCTCCAATGGTAACTTCTAATACTTCATTACATGAAACCGCTTTTACTGTTTCAGTAGATATAATTGGAAACGGTGCTACAACCGGAATATCAACACAGGACCGTTCTAAAACTATTTTAGCCTTGATTGATCCCAATACAAAAGCAAGTGATTTAGGTAGGCCAGGGCATATATTTCCTTTGAAAGCAAAGAAGGGTGGAGTGCTCAGAAGAACTGGTCATACAGAAGCAACAGTAGATTTAGCCAGATTAGCTGGTTTTGAACCTGCTGGTGTTTTGGTTGAAGTAATGAATGAAGACGGCACCATGGCTAGATTACCAGAATTATTATTAATAGCAAAAAAATTTCAACTCAAGATTATTTCTATTAAAGACTTGATTGATTTCAGGCTAAAAACCGATTCTCTTATTGAAGAATTAGTAAAGGTAAATATGCCAACAAAATTTGGTCAATTTACTTTAGTTGCTTTTAAAGAAAAATTAAGCGGCGCAGAACATTTAGCGTTGGTAAAAGGCAGTTGGAAAGATGGAGAAGCTATTCTTACAAGAGTTCATAGCAGTTGTTTTACAGGAGATATTTTAGGAAGTTTAAGGTGTGATTGCGGCGATCAATTGCATAAAGCTATGCAGATGGTAGAGGCAGAAGGGAAGGGTGTTATTTTGTACATGAACCAAGAGGGTAGAGGAATTGGGTTGATCAACAAACTCAAAGCGTATCAATTACAAGAACAAGGGATGGATACAGTAGAAGCCAATCTAAGTTTGGGTTTTGGAATGGATGAAAGAGACTATGGAGTTGGGGCTCAAATATTAAGGCATTTGGGTATTCAAGAAATTAAATTAATGAGCAATAACCCAAGAAAAAGAGCTGGGTTAAAGGGATACGGATTAACCATTGTAGAGATTGTACCCATCGAAATTGAATCCAATGAACACAATGAAAAATACCTTCAAACAAAAAGAGATAAAATGGGACATACCATTTTAGGCGGAGAATAATTACTATTTTTTCTTGATTAGTTTCTTGGTCTGGTCTAATTCTTTTTTTAATTGAATAGTGTATAAGGTAAGTTCCTCTATTTTTTTCAATAAGAGCGCATTCATTTTTCCTAAGTCTAAACCTTCTGCCATTACTTGCTCGGTAGTTTGAACGCCAGGTAAATGCTTATTAACCTTAATGTATTCATCCAATTTATTCAGTGGCATTAAAGCATACTCTTTATCAAAAACATGGTCATACCAATCTTTGGATGTTTTTACTGCAACCTTTACTTTTTCTGTAAGAATGCCTTGTTCTACATATAATTTATAACCATCAATTTGGGTATTTACATCTCCAATTTTAACCCTTCCTTCGTATGAGTCAATTGAAAAATATTCTTTTTCAGTAGGATCATTAGCTGACTTAAATGAAACTTTGAAAGTTTGTGGTGTTTTTAAACTGTTGTCTCCAGAAACCCTGGCTCCAAGGGTCCAATAACTGATGTTTTTGGGATTGGTTAAGTCTCCATTGGAGAACATGATGGATGGCTCATTCTGTCCTTTGTCGGCCCACTCATTACTTAACTTCAATAGAATATTTTTATTTCTTGTATTGCCCACTCCCTTTTTAATTTCTAATGGAGCTGTGGGGCTTAATGTTCCAATACCTGAAAATCCTGATGGAGAAAATATATTTTCTTTGCTACTACTTTTTTCTGCCACTTCATTTGATGGGGTTGTAGCAGTTGTAGCAGGTTTCCCGAAAGTGCTTGGTCTTTGAGCTGAAGCGGTTATTTGCACTGCAAATAGTACAAAAACTACCAATAGTATTTTTTTATTCATCATGCAGCAAAAGTATTATCTATGATTCGAATGACCATGGTCAGACTCCTCTTTATCTTTGTCTTTTTCGTATGCTTTAATAATGGCTTTAACTAATTTATGCCTTACCACGTCTTCTTCGTTTAATTCAATATGGGCAATTCCATCGATATTTTGTAAGATTCTGGTTGATTTTATCAAACCACTGCGCATATTTCTAGGTAAATCAATTTGAGTGGGGTCGCCTGTAATGATTGCTTTAGCATTTGCACCAATCCTAGTTAAAAACATTTTTAGCTGAAGGTCATTGGTGTTTTGGGCTTCATCTAGAATAATAAAAGCATTATCCAATGTTCTACCCCTCATATACGCTAAAGGAGCAATTTCTATGGTACGAGTACTCATATAATACCCAAGCTTGTCTGCTGGAATCATATCATCCAAAGCATCATATAATGGGCGTAAATAAGGATCTATTTTTTCTTTTAAATCACCTGGTAAAAAACCCAAGCTTTCACCTGCTTCAACTGCTGGTCGGGTAAGAATAATCTTCTTAACCAATTTATTTTTTAATGCTCGAACTGCTAAAGCAACTGCAGTATAAGTTTTCCCTGTTCCTGCAGGTCCTATTGCAAATACAATATCATTCTTATCTGCGGCCTGAACCATTCTTTTTTGATTGTGTGTTCTTGCTCTAACAGTTTTTCCATTTGGTCCAAAAACCAAGATATCGTTTGGATTACGATCCACAAAATTATCTACTGTTTCAGCATCATCTCCACCCAATATTTGTTCAAAATAGCCTTCACTTAAATGACCGTTCCTTTGAAGGTATTGCACAATTAAGTCGATTTTTTCTTTTGCAGTTTCAATTTGTTCGGGAG
The DNA here is from genome assembly GCA_031422175.1 of Sphingobacteriia bacterium. Lineage (GTDB taxonomy): Bacteria > Bacteroidota > Bacteroidia > Chitinophagales > Chitinophagaceae > Sediminibacterium. The sequence goes on from JANOQC010000041.1 coordinate 16,111, forward strand.
CTCCACTTAATTTTAACTGGGTGCCTCTGGAGAGGATTTTTAACAGTGGGAACTTTTTCTTTAATAAATCTAATTTTCCGTTGTTAACGCCAAAAAATTCAATAGGATTAACGGTTTCGAGGCTAATGATTTTGTCTGTCAAACTGTTGCAGTTTTAGTTTTAATAGAATGGATTAGTTTAAAAAAACTCGATTTTCAAATTTAATCCCTTCATTCTCACTAACCCACTCAATTTTATACACAGGTTGTGGATAGCTTCAAAGAATTAGGAATTATGAGTTAAAAAGCCAAAAATCTTCATTCTTCATAAATAATTCCTCATTCATAATTCATCATTCATATCTAGCCTAAGGCTTTGAGCTTGGCAATGGTTTCAGCTGGATTATTAGAACCAAACACCGTATTGCCTGCAACCAAAACATCGGCACCAGCTTGAATGATTGAAGCAGCATTATCAATAGTTACACCTCCGTCAATCTCAATCAATGCGGTAGCATTTTTTTCGACAATCATTTTTTTGAGTTGCTCAATTTTAATCAAGGTTTGTGGAATAAAATGTTGACCGCCGAATCCTGGATTTACACTCATCAAACAAACCAAGTCTATATCACCAATAATATCTGCCAATGAATCAACAGAAGTATGTGGATTAAGTGCAACACCGGCTTTCATTCCCAATTGTTTTATCTGTTGTATATTTCTATGAAGATGATTACATGCTTCTATATGAACCGTTAAAATATCAGCTCCAGCATCTTTAAACGCCTGTATATATTTTTCTGGTTGTTGAATCATTAAATGAACATCACAGATCTTTGTTGTTGCTTTTCTAATTTGTGTAATCACTGGAATTCCAAAACTGATGTTTGGAACAAATTGTCCATCCATTACATCTAAATGAAACCAATCTGCATCACTCTTATTGAGCATATCACATTCTTGTTGTAACTGTAAAAAATTAGCAGCTAATAGGGAAGGGGCGATCAGGGCCATATAATTATTTTATTTTATTTTTGTTAAGGAGGTACTTTCAAGAAATACCCATCTTCTTTATTTAAACAAATACTTTCAAATCAAAGATAGTTATTGCTTCCAAACTAGGTACAATGAATTGTATTGACAGTTTTCTGACAATTCAAAACCAATTTGCCTGTATTTTCGCTCCCAATTTAACTTATCGTATGAAAAAATTGGCCATTTTATGGATCTTGATTGGGTTTGCTAGCATTGCTGATGCTCAATCTACTATACCAACAGACAGTTTACTTTTCGAAGGTGAAAAGCATTTTAAAAATATTCAACAGTTAACTTTTGGAGGCGATAATGCGGAAGCTTATTGGAGTTTCGACAGCAAGCATATTGTATTTCAAAGAACCAATCCAAAAGAAGGAATCAATTGCGACCAGATTTTTATAGGGAAAGTTCCAGAGAAATTGGGAGATCCGTTTACATTTAAAAAAGTAAGTAGCGGAAAGGGGAGAACAACCTGTGCCTATTTCATGCCTGATAGTAAACATATTATTTATGCATCAACCCATGAAGGCGGTAATGATTGCCCCCCTATTCCTGATAGGGCCAAATATGGCAATAAATATATATGGCCGTTGTACAATTCCTATGATATTTATATGGCAGATTTAAATGGCAAAATAGTTAAGAAATTAACTACGGCAAAAGGCTATGATGCAGAAGCCACTCTTTCTTATGATGGAAAAAAAATGATCTATTGTAGTGATAAGGATGGTGATCTTGATTTGTACATAATGGATCTGAAAACGGGAAAAGAAAAAAGAATTACCAATGCCCTAGGATATGACGGGGGTGCTTGGTTTAGCCCAGATGGCAAAAAAATCGTTTGGCGTGCAAGCAGACCAACTGCTGCTGCTGATGTTAAAGAATATAAAGAACTGTTAGCACAAGGCTTGGTTGCTCCAACCAATATGGAAGTTTGGGTTGCAGATGCAGATGGAAGAAACGCAAAGCCAATTACGCAATGGGGCCAGGCCAATTGGGCGCCCAATTTTACACACGATAGCAAAAACATTATTATCTGTAGTAATCATGAATACAAAAGAGGGTTTCCATTCAATATGTATATGGTTGATCTAGATGGAAAAAATATGGAAAAGATCAGCAGAGACAAAGGGTTTGATGCTTTTCCAATGATCAGCCCTGATGGTAAAAAAATCATTTTCGCGTCTAATAGGAATAATGGAGGTACCAGGGATACTAATTTGTTTGTGGCTGATTGGGTTGATGCTAAATAAATATTAGTTAATGGTTATTGGGTTAATAGGATAATGGGTTATTGGGTTGTTCGGTATGGGTTATTGAGTTAGATTTGTATAAAATAATGAATATGCAAACAGGATTATTGCACTTACATAATCTACTACGTTGGATTATTTTGATTTTATTATTGCTTTCTATACTTCAAGCATTTGCTGGAAAAAGCGGCAAAACAACATTTAAGCCTAACGATAAAAAGACATGGTTATTTACCATGATCACTGCTCATATAACATTGCTCTTAGGTTTGTATCAAGTATTATATGGCCGTTATGGATTTATGGTGACCACTTTACCAGAAGGGTTATCAGTTATGAAAGACCGTTTCTACAGATTTTATTGGGTTGAACATCCAACCACCATGATCTTGGCGATCTTGTTTATTACATTGGGATATGGGATGGCTAAAAAACAAGTGTCTGATGAAATCAAATACAAGAAAGCCTTCCTTTATTTTTTGATCGCTTTACTATTGATATTAGCTGGAGTACCTTGGCAGTTTAGAGAGATCATTGGAAGACCCTATTTTCCAGGAATGTAAGTCATTGAAATTATTTTGACCTCTCCAAAAGCTACCTGCTACGTTTCCTACTTTGTCGGAATATCCCCCGAATTAGCATACTAATTTTTTAAGGTATTCTTTTGCATAAATTTAAGAAATATTGAGAAAGTCAATTTGTCGAAAAACCTGCGTAGACTAACAAGTTATGCATCACCCTAAGACAAGCGTGCACCGAACAAACTTACAGTTTAAAAATGAAATTAATAACCTGGAATTGTCAAGGAGCATTTAGAAAAAAAGCAGACACTATTTTGATACAACGACCAGACATTTTGGTTGTTCAAGAATGTGAGCATCCAGATAAATTAAAGTTTAGCACAACAACACAAATACCAAATGACACTTATTGGTATAGTGACGGCAGTAAAAAAGGGATTGGAGTATTTTCATACTCGGACTTCAAATTTGAACTTCTACCAAAATTTAATCCAAAGTTTCGCTACATACTTCCCTTTCGTGTGAAAGGTTATGGACAATCATTTACACTATTGGCCATTTGGGCTATGAATAATAAAGAAAACCGTTACGGACGTTACATTGGGCAAGTATGGTTTGCTATAAACTATTACAAAGACTTACTTGGTGACTCGACAATTTTAATTGGGGACTTTAATAGTAATAAAATTTGGGACTATAAAGACCGTGTTGGGACACATTCAAACGTTGTAAATAAACTTGCAGATAAAAACATTCACAGTATTTACCATAAGCACTTTAACATTGAGCAAGGCAAAGAAAATCATCCAACCTTTTTCTTACAACGCAAAAAAGATAAACCTT
>JANOQC010000042.1:0-1559 GCA_031422175.1 Sphingobacteriia bacterium
GGCTTTAATATAATTTGAATATCGCCACTTCTATTATAGAAAAAACCATTGGCTAATTTCTCTCTTAATACTTGTGGCATTGGTGAAGTGAGAATGGAAGCAGTAGGAAATGCATTGGAAACTTGTTCTAGTTTCAAAAAGTACTGAATGGCAAAATCATTCAGTTGATTTTTATTAATATTTAAACTATCTACTTTAGAGCGATTAAAATGTACTTGATAGTTGTACATACTTACAATGGCATTTTCAATTCCAAATTTCTCTTTGATCTTTCCATTGAGGTCAGCCGATATTTTACTTTCGCTGATCACTCCACCAGGTAATTTATTTTCTTTCATGAACGATGGAACATGCGCTACTGCATGATCAGCACTTAAGAATGATGTATATGTTCCTTTACCAAGGGTAGCATCTAAAAAATCAAAAAGTTTACCAAGTTCTTCATCCAGGCGAATATAGTCGTCTACATTTTCCCAAGAATTGGGTCCAAATGCATGGCCAATATAATCAGGTGAAGAAAAGCTCACTGCTAAGAAATCTGTTACAGCATCTTTTCCTAATTCTTCTGCAATCACGGCAGCTTTGGCCATTTCAGCAGTTAAAGTATTTCCGTGAGGGCTTGAAGACAGTTTGCCGAAACCTTCTGATGCATTTCTTGTTAGTGTGTATGGCATCTTAGTTTGTTCTTTTCCGAAAGGCTGATTTTCGTACGATTTTTCATCAGCAGTTGCATAATTTAAATAATCGTCATCTTTCAATTTTTTTGTCCAACCCAATTTCATTAATGAATCAGGTAAATTTCTTTTGTTAAAATTATTTACCCAATCTGGCAACTGATTTGCATAATAACTACTAGTAATAAAGTAGCCGCTTTTCGAATCGAACCAATAAGCTCCATTGGCACTATGACCGGCTGGTAAAATAGATCCTCTATCTTTCAGTGCAACTCCGATTACTTTGCTTTTAAAATTAGTGGCCAATCTTAGTTCGTCACAAATAGTAGTGGTGAGCATATTGCGCGGACTCATTTGACCATCACTGGATCCTTTTGTACCTACTCCATCAACTGATTTATCTTCACTACAATATACTGATCTTTTTAACTGCCCATCATACCAGGCATTACCTGTTATTCCATGTATTGCAGGAACAGAGCCAGTGTAAATGCCTGTGTGACCACAAGCTGTTACAGAAGGGGTATATCCAATTTGGGTATTATCGCAACTAAATCCTTCGTTCATCATTCTTTTAAATCCACCATTCGATTTAAACAATGGGGCGTATCGATATAGATAATCCCACCTCATTTGATCAATTACAATACCTACCACTAACTTGGGACCTGTTGCTTTTACTGGCTGTTTGCTCGTTTTTTGAGCTATTAACTGGTTCTGGAAAAGTGCCAAAACAAATACCAAAGTAGTGATGAAAATACCTCTTTGAAGGGTGTTTTTGTAACTAGAAGTTTTCATTTAAGTTAATTAGGCGCTAAAGATAAGCGATGATGGATAAATCCGTTTGTGCTTTCCGCTAGATTAGTTAATTTTGCAGCGAAATAT
>JANOQC010000043.1:0-3966 GCA_031422175.1 Sphingobacteriia bacterium
GGCACAAGCATGGCAGCTCCTGTTGTTGCTGGATTAGCAGGTTTAATTAGATCTTATTACCCAGCATTAACTGCCATTGAAGTAAAAAAGATTATTGAGGTTTCTGTTTCAAAACCAGATTCAAATATCAATTGTATAAAACCTGGAGAAAAAGGAGAAAAAATTAAATTTTTAGACTTATGTAAGTCTGGTGGAATTGTAAATGCATTCAATGCAGTTGTAATGGCAAATGAATTTAAATTGGCACCTGCTTCATCCAAGAGTAGCCAAACAATAAAATCAACTAAATTAATAAAATAATGGCTAGACCAGTAAAAGGAGATTATGGTACTTTTTACGAAGGGTATATAACGAAGGTTGATACTAGCAGTTTATTAGAAGCTGTTAGAAACTATTCGCATCTGCTATCCATATTCTATGTAAACCTGCCACAAGAAAAAGCCGATTATAAATACGCTCCTGAAAAATGGACTTTAAAAGATTTATTGCAACATGTGATCGATACTGAAAGAATCATGCAATACAGATTATTGAGAATTGCAAGAAATGACAATACACCACTTCCGGGTTTTGAAGAGAATGATTATGCATTTGCAGCGAATGCAATAAAGAGAACATTTATATCACTTAAGGAAGAATTCATAGCACTCAGAAAATCAACAGATTTATTGATACAATCATTGGATGAAGCACAACTGAGTAAAATTGGCATAGCAAGTGGTAACAAAATTACTGCTAACGCAGTTGGATATATTATTTTTGGTCACATGATGCACCACAAACAAATAATTGAAGAAAGATACCTTTAAACAACCGCTAAAAAAAGCTCCACCAAATAAATGGCAGAGCTTCTTAAATTTAGTTTTGTGGTAATTATTTAGCGAATAAATGTATTGCTAATTGAACTTCTTTAGCAACATTGCCAATACCATAATTTACTCCAAAAGCTGTTCTGTCTAAGCTCAAAAAAGCTTCTCCAAAAAATCCTTTATCGTCTGAATTACGGATAGCTACTTGAAAACTTACTGGTAAGCTGGCTCCTTTTAAATTCAAGTTACCAGAAACTGTAGCATTGTTATCACTGGTATAAGTAACTGAACTGATTTTATAAGTTGCTTCACCAAATTTAGCTACATCAAAGAAATCAGCAGATTTCAAGTGGCCTTCTAATTTAGCTCCTGCCCCATCGGTTACTTTAACATTGGCAAGATCAATTACAAACTCACCTCCTTTTAATTTACCTGCTTCTACTTGAACCGTTCCACTTTTTACATTAAAATATCCAGTATGGAAATCACTTTTTTTAGACCCTACCCAATCAATACGGCTTTTTTCCGCTAAAACATTCATGGTTACAACATCTTTTATTGAATTTTTGGGAGCAAAAGAGTATAATCCAGCCAACAATGCTGTTCCAAACAGCGCAAAAACGATTTTTTTCATATTTTTTGGTTTAATTTTTCCAAGCATAAAAATAACTTAATTAATGTTACAACAATAATAATAAAGTATTAATTCTGAATATCAGTTTAACTTATCTTCGCAAAAATTGTTCCATATGAATCTTCATGAGTACCAAGCAAAAGAATTACTCAGTAAATACAATGTTCCCACCCAAGAAGGTATTGCGGTGGATACCGTAATGGCAGCCGAAGAGGCTTATCGCCAGATTAAAACCCAAACAGGCAATAATTTTGCAGTTGTAAAAGCCCAAATTCATGCAGGTGGACGCGGGAAAGGTAAAATTGTTGGTAACGACCAACGAGGTGTGGCTGTGGCCAAAAGCGCAGAAGACATTACAAATATTGCTAAAAACTTATTAGGAGGAACATTGGTAACTATTCAAACCGGAGCTGCAGGAAAAAAAGTGAGCAAAATTTTAATTGCACAAGACGTTTATTATCCAGGTCCTAATCCGGTGAAAGAATTTTATCTATCCATTCTTTTAGATCGTTCTAAAGGCATGAATGTTATCATGTATAGTACGGAAGGTGGAATGGACATTGAAGAAGTTGCCCATAATACGCCTGAAAAGATATTTAAAGAATGGGTACACCCAGGTGGAGCATTACAGGGATTTCAAGCCAGAAAGATTGCATTTAATTTAGGTTTAAGTGGAGAAGCATTCAAGAGTTGTGTAAAATTTGTAACAAATTTATACAAAGCATATGTTGGCTTGGATTGCGGAATGTTAGAAATTAACCCATTATTTAAAACAAGTGATGAAAAAATTATTGCAGTAGACTGCAAGATGAATATTGACGACAATGCGTTGATGCGCCATCCTGATGTTGCTTCATTAAGAGATGTTACAGAAGAAGATCCTACAGAAGTAGAAGCGGGTCAATTCAATCTAAATTTTGTGAAGTTAGATGGCAATGTTGGTTGCATGGTGAATGGTGCAGGACTAGCCATGGCTACCATGGACATGATTAAATTGAGTGGTGGAGAGCCTGCTAACTTCCTTGATGTTGGTGGTACTGCAAATGCCCAAACTGTTGAAGCTGGATTTCGAATTATCATGAAAGATCCTAATGTAAAAGCAATTTTAATTAATATTTTTGGAGGAATTGTACGCTGCGATCGTGTTGCTGCAGGAGTTATTGAAGCATATAATAAATTGGGGAATATCAATATTCCAATTATTGTTCGTTTACAAGGCACTAATGCAGTTGAAGCAAAAAAATTAATTGATGAAAGTGGTTTGAAAGTACAATCGGCCATTCAATTAAGCGAAGCAGCTGATTTGGTAAAAAAAGCAGTAGCCTAAATTAAAATATCAAAACAGATTAGTTTTAATAAAATTTAGTTTTTTTAGAAATCCTAGTTGCCAATGGTAGCTGGGATTTTTTTATGAACCTAATTTAGAAAATCAATGAAATCCAACTTCTAATTTTTTAACCTCAGAAATGGCACTTACTGTATAATGCAACCCAGTTTTCAATTCAATACAAGCATATCGTTTTCTCCGTAATTTTCCTTTCTTAAATATTTTGCCATTATCAGTCATAAACAATGTTCCTTCTGGAATGGTGGATAATAAATGGTACCCCTCCTTTTTATTTTGATTGTATTTATGCAATATAGTTAGCAAAGCCGTTTCCCCATTCGCTGTGGCAGCTGGAGACAACATAGATTTTTTTAAAACCAACTCTATATCTTTAGGAAATACTTTTAATTGTATAAAATCATTTAACAAAAGCCCATAACAAGATTTCCATTCCTTACCATGTGCCTCTACTTTATTTTTATAAGCTTCATAAGTAAGTAGATGTGCTAATTCATGTAATAAAGTAATCAAGAACTCATATTGATTTAAATTTCCATTCACACTAATTCTATGATTACTTCCTAAATGAGCATGACGATAGTCTCCTAATATTGATTTACGAATTTTTGACACAGTAAGATGTACTTGATATCTATCAAGAAATTCAACTACTTTTTTAAAGCTATCTTCTGGCAAGTAATGCTTTAATTCATGAAGCGGATGTTCAGTTACTGCCATTTTTTGGAGGATTTAAACGAAGTGCTAACCTTACTTCTACCCAAGTATAAAATAAGTATAAAGCCATACTGATAAATAAAGCGTTTACACTCTTTGATTCACCAGCAGCATATAGATATAAAAATGCAGCCGTACCTAATACAAACAATTTTAGTACAACAGATCCCATGACTCCCCTAACCATAGCATGTGGATTCTTATTATTAACTGATTTTGATTGCATTACTAGACTCAAAATCGAAATAAAAAACAACAAAGTGTTTGCAATAATTATTACAAGATTATCAATTTGATGGCTCAACATAAATGGTTTAAATACAATGGAAATTGCATTTACAAAAATAAATAATATAATTAAGGGCAAATACAATCTTTTTTCCTGAAAATTCATTCGATAAAGTTTTTCAATCAATCATTAGAAGATTCTAGTTTAGGTAAAACCAAGGGTACTGTGTCCA
>JANOQC010000044.1:0-36343 GCA_031422175.1 Sphingobacteriia bacterium
TGTGCAGCACTCAAACTTCCGCCATTGGCCAATGGAAAATTCTCTGCAAAAGTTTTAACATACTCAATCACCCGCATATCATCTTTGATCACCAATCCTTGTTGAGAAAAATTGCCAAATAATACGGTATCACCTACATTGATTTTACCACTATCCGCAGGTTCTAATAATTGAAGCATATTTAGAAAAGTAGATTTCCCCACTCCATTCTTTCCTACTATTCCTACTCTTTCGCCCTTACTAAAAGTGTATTCGAATCCTTTTAAAATAGGCAAATCATTGAAAGATTTATATACTTTTTTCATCTCCACCACTTTGCCCCCCAACCTACTCATTTTCACTTCTAACTGTAACTGGGTATCTTCAATTTTTTGCTTCGCTCTGGCTTCAACTTCATAAAAATTATCTTGACGGCTCTTACTTTTTGTAGTTCTGGCCTTGGGTTGCTTACGCATCCATTCCAATTCTTTTCGATACGTATTTTTGGCTTTATCAATACTTGATTGTTCACTATCCAAACGTGCAGCTTTCTGCTCCATAAACTGCTCGTAATCGCCAGTATAAGTATGTAGTTTTTCTCTTTCTAATTCCCATATTTCATTGCAAACAGCATCTAAAAAATACCGATCGTGGCTTACCAATAGTAGCGTCACTTTTTCTTGATTCAAATAATTCTCTAACCATTCTATCATTTCTACATCCAAATGATTGGTAGGTTCATCCATCATAAGAAAAGTATGCTGGTGAGAAAACCCAATATTGATAAGGGTTTTGGCCAATGCCACTCTTTTTCTTTGTCCTCCACTCAAGTCCTTTACTGGATTAGTTAGATGGTGAATATTCAATTTATCCAAAATCTGGTGCACTTTTGTTTCAAAGTCCCAGGCATTTAAATCATCCATGGCTTCTATGCCCTCAGTAATGCCATCGGCATCCTCCTCTTCAATAGCCACTTCGTATTTTTTGATGGCATTGATGATGGGGTGATTCAGCTCGAAAATATTTTCCAAAACCGATTTGCTTTCTTCAAACTGGGGATCCTGTTCAAAAAGTGCCACTGTAACATCTTTATGAACCCAAGATTTACCCGAATCGGGCTTTTCTTTACCTGTTAGAATTCTCAACAAAGTCGATTTTCCGATTCCATTACGGGCAATCAAGGCTATTTTATCTCCTTCGTTGATATGAAATGAAATATTACTAAAAAGTGGGTTGATACCATAACTTTTGGTTAACCCTTCTACCGAAACATAATGCATGCTGCAAAACTAAGTATCTTGTGCTTGAATAATTCAATCAAACCAACCTGTTTGAAAAAGAAATGATGAAAAACCCTTTTCAACGCCTTAGTATCAGAAATAAACTGTTTTTTTCACATTTTCTGATATTGCTTGTTACAGTTATCATTATTTATGTTACTGTAACAGTAAACAATAAACGGAGTGCTGTAGAATTCTTATTGGATAAAATTGAAGACATCCGTATTAAAGTGCAACAGCAAAATGAGGCAAAACAAGATTTTTTGTTGAATGAAAGAATGAATGAAGATTTTTTTAGAACAGGAAATAGTGAAGCAATAAGTAGATACCGTTTAACATTAAGGCAAGTGGATGAAAATATTGCCCAAATAAATCAACAAAAACTTACCAAAAAACAAACACTTAATGAACAAATAATTACCATCACTACAAATATTCACTCTCAAGATGAAATATTCTCACAAATGATCGATTCGGTAAAACAATTGGGCTTTGGGAAAATGGGATTGATAGGTAGTTTACAAAATTATGCCAAAGAATTAAAATCGAATAATCTAATAAGCCTGGCAATATTAGAAGAACTTAAACAACAAGAAATTAATTATTTCTTAAACAAAGATAAAAAAGCTGCTTTGCGTTTCGACACAATTGCTACTCAAGCAATGAAAACGTATGTAAATAGCCCCAGTACAATATTAATACTAGGTTCTTACAAAACTAATTTTGCTAGAATTGTTGATTTAGAAAGAATTATTGGTAATACAAAAGAGTCTGGCTTAAGCAATGAATTAGCCGAACAAAGCAAAAAAACAGATCTCCAAATAAAAATTACCATTGACACCATTAAGCGTATTTATCAAGAAGATCTACAAATGCTCAATTTGATTTTTATTGGCTTAATTGCTGTTACTTTTATTGTTGGTATTTTAATGAGTTATGTACTTGCAGTTGAAATTACTAAACCAATTGTTCGGCTTAATAACGCCATCAAAGAAGTAGTTGCTACTCAATTTAAAGAAGATATTAACCCAAGATTTATTGACCCTTATAGAAAAGATGAAATTGGCGAATTAACTAAAAATTTTAATTTATCTATCCGAAAAATCAGAAGAAGTATTAATGTGATTCAGGCTAAAAACAATATACTTTCTCTAAAAAATAACGAATTAATTAATAACCAAGAAAGCTTGAGAAAAACAAATTCTCAAAAAGATAAATTTCTATCAATTATTTCACATGATATGCGTGCTCCCCTATCGAGCATCATTAGTTTCTTGGACTATTACAAAGAAAATTTCAACAACTTTACCGAAACAGAAATTGATTTTGTATCAACCAACTTGAATATCCATGTAAAAAAAGTAGTAGAAATGCTGGATGGATTATTACTTTGGTCAAGATCTCAAACAGGAGAAGTAAATGCATCTTTAGAACCTATTGATCTTTCTAAATCGATTAGAGATACCGTTGATATACTGCAACAAAGTGCTACCAATAAAAAAATTACTATCAGTACTAAATTACACAATCAATTGGTTTGGGCTGATAAAAACATGACAGCTTTTATAATTAGAAATGTATTGTCTAATGCTATCAAGTTTACCAAAGAAGGGGGAAATATTGATATATATACCATGCGTAATAAAAGGAGTGCATATGTAATAGTAAAAGACAATGGGCTTGGGATTAGCAGAGAAAATTTGACGAAATTATTCAGAGATGATGTTACCTTTTCTACATTTGGTACCGACAACGAAAAAGGAATTGGATTGGGATTGGTGCTTTGTAAAGACTTTATGAATATGCAAAATGGCGTCATAGAAATAGAGAGTATTCTTGATGAAGGAACTACTGTTAATTTGTTGTTTCCATTGGTAGGAAGGGAGTGAGAATTAAGAATTATGAATTAAGAATTAAGAATTAAGAGTTAAAAATTTGGCTGCTGCGCATAGATATTTTATACTGAACAAACCATACAATATGGTCTCACAATTTGTGAGTAGCCATGATGTAAATCTGTTGGGTAATATTGATTTTAATTTTCCGGAAGGCACCCATGCAATTGGCCGTTTAGACAATCTCTCAGAAGGTTTATTGATTTTAACGACCAATAAAAAAGTAACTAAATTATTGTTTCAAGGAGAAAAACCACACGAACGGGTTTATTTGGTATTAGTAAATAAACAAGTGAGTATAGAAAATATTGATCGATTGCAAAATGGAGTTGAATTGGTTATTGAAAATGGTGCAACTTATATAAGTTCTTGTAAAGCCGAAATAGTAACTGATCCAGAAATCAATTTCAACTCCCCCTATATAATGACAGCTCATATTACGTATACTTGGCTGCGTATTAGTTTAACAGAAGGCAAATTTCATCAAGTTAGAAAAATGATAAAAAGCATTGGTCATAAAGTAAAAAGGCTGGTGAGAGTGAGTATTGAAGACTTAGATTTAGGCAATTTGCTACCAGGGGAAGTGAAAGAGATAGAAGAAGCATCCTTTTTTAAACTCCTATGTATTGAAAAATATTGATAAATTATTTAAGTTCCTATTTCAATCTATAGTATTTTAAAATAGGTACAAAAAAACAATTCAGTACCTTTACCATTTAAATAAGTAATGAAACAATTCAGCATTCCCAATATATATAGAAGCAATCTTATAAGTAAGATTAAGGAACAAAGAAAAGCGGCTGATAAATTAAAAAAAGACTTCAGCCCCACCCTCTTAGATTTAGGACCTTTACATATTTATTTAGCCCGTCATTTTGGTTTTTGCTATGGGGTTGAAAATGCCATAGAAATTGCTTTTAATACCATCGATCAAAATCCTGGCAAAAAAATTTATTTATTGAGTGAAATGATTCATAACCCTCAAGTAAATACCGATTTAATTGCGCGAGGTGTTAGCTTTTTACAAGATACTTATGGAAAGCAAATCATTCCCTTTGATCAAATAAACGCAGACGATATAGTTATCATTCCCGCATTTGGCACAACAATAGAAATAGAAAATTTACTAAAACAAAAAGGCATAGCCATTGAAAAATACAATACTACCTGTCCATTTGTAGAAAAAGTATGGAACCGTAGTGAACAAATTGCTCAGAAAGGATATAGTGTTGTAGTGCATGGAAAACCAAAGCACGAAGAAACAAGGGCTACATTTTCTCATGCATCCCTCAACACCCCAACAGTGATTGTGAATGACATGAAAGAAACCATTGAACTGGCTAAATACATCACCGGAGAAAAACCATCCGAATTATTTTATGCCGAATTCAAAGGCAATTATTCTGAAGGATTTAATATCGAAAGAGACTTGCAAAAAATTGGTGTAGTAAATCAAACCACCCAATTGGCTACCGACACCCAAGCTATTTCCGATTATCTTAAAAATATTATTCAGCAACATTATCAACTGAATAGCAATACCATCAGTGAAAGGTTTGCAGATACGAGAGATACCCTTTGCTACGCAACCAACGACAACCAATCTGCGGTCATTGGCATGTTGGATACGCCAGCAGAAATCGCAATTGTAATTGGTGGACATAATAGCAGCAATAGCTCCCATTTGGTAGAATTATGTGAAGCAAAATTACCTACCTATTTTATCGACTCGCCTGAAAAATTAATCAGCAAAGATTTAATTTTACATTGCAATTGGCAGTCAAAAGCCTTAACCGAAATCAATAATTATCTTCCTTTCAATAAGCCATTACGCGTTTTAATTACAAGTGGAGCTAGTTGTCCGGACGCAGTTGTTGAAGAGGTGATTCAAAAGCTGGCTGGCTACTACGGAATTGATGCTCCACTCGATACATTTTTACCATCTTAATTATTCTTATTCTGACTTTAAATTACTCTTCTTCGGGCTTGTTCTTGAGCATGCCCAATAAGCGATAACTATTCTTGGTAACAAATTGCGTATTGTTCCAATTAACAGTAATCAGTGGTTTAATGGCTACAAATCCATCTTGCTTTGTGCCAGTTTGTACTTCAATCATTTCAAAATGACTGGAATCTTTTGCGATAAAAACATACTCCTTCCCTTCATATCTTACTACCGATTCTTCTGGCAAAACTTTTGAAGCAGTAGCTGCTAAATCAAAACTTCCATTCAAAAACATACCTGGCAACAAATCGTGGCTAGGGTTTTCGAAATGACAATGCACCAGGCCAGTTCTTTCCTCATTGATATTTTTGGTAGCAAGCAATACTTCTACTTCATATTTTTTAGTGGAATTATTCGATAAAGTAACTGTTCCCTTCATGCCTTTTTGAATCAATGGCATGTCTTTTTCAAATACAGATAATGCAGCATGAATATCATCGGGGTTAACCAATTCAAACAATACATCTGCAGGATTTACATATTTTCCAATATTCACATTTACTTTGGTTACAAAACCATCGATTGGCGCTCTTAAAGAAACTGTTCTCGAAATAGTGGACACTGTTAATTGTGCTGGATCAATGCCTATGATCTTCAGTTTCTCTTCCAAACTTTTGATCATCACTTGCGTCATTTTATAATCGCTCAATACTTGTTGGTAGCTTTTCTTACTGGTAGCTTCCGCATCGCTGAGCTCTTTCTGCCGCTGTAAATCTGCAGATAGAAAATCCATTTTTGCTTTGTCTACTAAATAGTCTTGTTGTAATTGCACATAACTCTGGTCTTCCATCAAGCCAATTACTTCGCCTTTGCGTACACTCATGCCCGGCAACAATTGTGTTTTCTTTAAATAACCACCTAATGGGAAACTCACAGAAACCATATTCTGTGGTGGAACATCTACCAGGCCATTTACTAAAATGGTCTCATGCAATGTTTTAGTTTGAGCTAAACTAATTTGTAATTCGGCTTGCTTTAACTGCTGGCCCGATAATGAAACAATGGATGTTTCAATTGTTTCTGCATTAACTGGCTCTTCTATCTTTGTTGAATTACAACTCCCAATTGTTGCTGCCAATAATAAAATAATGATCTTATTCATAATAATTTAATTGTTCAATAAATAATGTAATTCTGACTCCGCAATATTTATTTGACGGAGTGTTTCTAAATATTGTGTTTTAATATTGATGGCCTGATTGATCAATGTGCCCCATTCAATATAATTGATCTGTCCATTACGGTAACTTAAATTGGCTGTTTTGATAATGATATCTGATTGCTTGATAGCAGTTTGTTGATAATAACTCAATGCTTTATTATACTTTTCATATTCTTGCCAAGCCTTATCTAGCTTAGATTGTAGCCCTATTGTTGTAGCCATTGTTACCGCAGCCGCTACTTCCTCATTTGCTTTTGCAGCATTTACTTTTTGCTTTTGAGACTTGTTAAAAACGGGTACCGACATTCCTAGTGTAACCGATGAGAATCGATTGCCCATATTGTAGAGTTTTTCAGATCGATCAGTTGACATTTGCCAACCATTCAAGGATTGATTATTATATCCCAATAACCAATCTGGCTTCAACCTTGCCTTGGCCAATGCTGTTTCGGCTGCAGCTTGTTCTTGCTGTTGTCTGTTTAACTCGATGAAGGGATTGTTTCTCCATTGAGCCGAATCAAATAATTTGGTCTTTGCTTCTAATGGATCTAATGCCATAATGGGCAATTCGGATTGTATCAATAATCCTAATTGCATTTGCACCATTTTCAAATCAGATTCCTGCATGGTGATGGATAATCTATTTTGCATGACTAGATTATCGAGCGATATTTTTTCTAGTAGATTACTCTCCCCTTTTTCTAAACGCAAACTCGCAATTTTTAAATACTGCCCATAAATGCTATCAATATTTTGTAAAAGCAATTGGTTTGCTTGAATATATTGAAGCTGTACATAGAGCTGTCTTGCCAGTCTTTTTACATCCATTATTTGAACCTGTGTATTTGCTTTTGCAGTTGCCAGGAATTTTTCGAAAACATTTCTCTGTTGATTATTAATAGCACCTGCATTCAGGGGTTGTAAGATGCTGATTCTTGCATCGAATGCCGCTGTGTTATAGCTCCCTAACTCGGTGTTAAATTGGGTTTTAGGTATCTCATTGGCCGTTCCTGGCAAATAACTGTAGTACTTTTCTTGCAAGCGATTCACTTTTAAAGAAGGTGCTTGATCAATTGCTCTCTGTAGTACTTCGTCTAAATGCATTGGTTGAATAGTTGCACTTTTCTGAGCATTCAACATGGTTCCAATACACATTATTCCAATAAGGGTTAATGCTTTCATATTGATTTGTTTACTTCTTCTATCAAATAATAAATACAAACATGGCAATACCATTAAAGTAAGTACAGTGGCAGTTAACAAACCTCCGATCACTACTGTGGCCAATGGTCGTTGAACTTCTGCACCTGCACCACTGCTGATTGCCATTGGTAAAAATCCCAGAGAAGCCACGGCTGCTGTCATTAATATTGGGCGCATTCTTATTTCGATAGCATGAAGAATAATGTCTTTCACATCGGATTGATCGGTTGTTCTTAACCGAACAATTTCGGTGATCAGTACAATTCCATTTAATACCGCAACGCCAAATAAAGCAATGAATCCAATACCCGCTGAAATACTAAATGGCATTCCGCGTAACCATAAACTAAATATTCCTCCTGTTGCCGATAATGGTATAGCTGAAAAAATGAGTAAGCCGTATTTGATTTTATTAAATGCAAAATACAGTAACACAAAAATTAATAACAATGCAATGGGTAATGCAATGGCCAACCGCGATGTTGCTTTTTGAAGGTTCTCATATTGTCCACCATAAGTAATGGAATATCCTGCGGGTAATTTTATTTTTTGATCCACATTTTCTTGCAATTCTTTTACAATGGATTGCACATCTCTGCCTCGCACATTAAAACCAACCATAATTCTTCGTCGGGCTTCCTCTCTTTGAATTTGATAAGGCCCTTCTTTTAATTCAATGGTTGCCAGTTCATTCAACGGTACAGATTTGCCATCGGCAATACCCACCATTAAATTACCCATATACGATAAATCATTTTTCTGTTCATTATTTAACCGGACCACAAGGTCGAATCTACGATCTCCTTCAAATACAACACCAGCAGTTGTTCCAGCATAGGCGGCTTGAACAGTTCGATTGATATCATTTATGGTGGCGCCATATCTGGCAATAGCTGATCGATTGTAATTGATTACCATTTGAGGTACTCCTGTAACTGTTTCTACATACAAATCTTTGGCTCCATCCACTTTATTAATTAGGATACCCATTCTTTCGGCCAATACTGCTAAACTATCTAGATCATCGCCAAAAATTTTACACACCACATCCTGTCTTGCACCTGTCATTAGTTCATTGAATCGCATCTGAACAGGATACTGAAAACCAGTAGTTACACCGGGTACTTGTTGCAATGC
This sequence comes from Sphingobacteriia bacterium, assembly GCA_031422175.1. Lineage (GTDB taxonomy): Bacteria > Bacteroidota > Bacteroidia > Chitinophagales > Chitinophagaceae > Sediminibacterium. The sequence goes on from JANOQC010000044.1 coordinate 8,662, forward strand.
CATACTCATTTTTTCTGCTAGCTCATCAAAAGTTTTTGCACTGGTCCATTCCTTTTTATCCTTTAATACTACAATCATATCTGCTGCTTCTAAAGGCATTGGATCAGTTGGAATTTCGCCAGAACCTATCTTTGTAACCACTTTCTTTACTTCAGGAAAAGAATCTAATAATACTTTTGCTGTTTGTTGTGTAGCTGCAACTGTATTTGACAAAGAAGACCCTGTAAGTAATCTTGTTTCAACAGCAAAATCTCCTTCTTCCAGTTTAGGAATAAACTCCCCGCCCAAAGTTGTCATGATAAAACCAGCAATGATCAATAATAAAAAACTGGCTCCTACAATGGTTCTTGGAATGGTCAATATCTTTTTAAGAATTGGCTTGTACCAACTGTTGATGCTTTGCATCATTTTATCAGAGAAACTGGCTGGCAAATTGGTTTTCTTGCTCAAAAACAAAGCACTCATCATTGGAATATAAGTGAGCGATAAAACAAATGCTCCCAATATGGCAAAAGAAACTGTTTCGGCCATCGGACGGAACATCTTTCCTTCGATACCCTGCAAAGACAATACCGGCAAATACACTACCAGAATAATGATTTGGCCAAATGCAGCAGCATTCATCATTTTAGAAGAACTATCCCTTACTTCTATATCCATTTCTTCCTGACTCAGAATAGACCCTGTTTTATGCCGAATTCCATGTTGCAATTTGTGCAATACTGCTTCTACAATAATTACTCCTCCATCTACCAATAACCCAAAATCCAAAGCCCCTAAACTCATAAGGTTTCCGCTTGTGCCTGCGAGATTCATTAAGATAAATGCAAAGAGCAATGACAATGGAATTACCGAAGCCACAATTAATCCTGCTCTGAAATTTCCTAAAAAAAGCACCAATACAAAAACAACAATCAATGCACCTTCCATTAAATTGGTTTTCACTGTACCAATAGCATTATCCACCATTTTAGTTCTGTCGAGAAAAGGCTCTATGATCACTCCTTCTGGCAATGATTTTTCTATTTCTTTTATTTTTTCTTTGATAGTATGGATCACTTCTTTGCTATTGCCTCCTTTCAACATCATCACCACGGCACCTGGCACTTCCCCTTCAGCACCATATACAGTTGCACCATATCTTACAGCAGTTCCATATTGAACAACAGCAATATTTTTAACCAATACTGGTATTGAACCATTGACCCTTTTTACAACAATATTTTCTATGTCTGCCAATTGTTTTACCAATCCTTCCGTTCTAATGAAAAGTACGTTTGGTCCTTTTTCTATATAGGATCCACCTGCATTTTGATTGTTGTTCTCTAAAGCATAGAATACATCGGTAATGGTTAGTCCAAAACTTTTTAACTGATCTGTTTTAACTGCTACTTCGTATTGTTTTACAGATCCTCCAAAACTGCTTACATCCGCTACGCCTTGAGTTCCTAATAATTGTTTTCGAACTATCCAATCTTGAATAGACCTCAACTCAGTTAAACTGTATTTTCCTTCGTAGCCTTTTTTTGTCTTGATCACATATTGAAATATTTCTCCCAACCCAGTTGTAACAGGTCCCATTTCGGGGATACCCATTCCAGCAGGAATTTGAGATTGAACAGATACAAGCCTTTCACTCACTTGTTGTCTGGCCCAATACACATCGGTTTGATCATCAAAAACGATGGTTACTAAACTCAATCCAAAACGAGAGAAACTTCTTTGCTCTTTAATGCCAGGAATATTTCTGGTAGCTTGCTCTACAGGAACTGTAATAAATCGCTCCACATCAGGTGCACCTAATCCGGGAGAACTGGTAATTACCAACACTTGATTATTGGTAATATCTGGCACTGCATCAATTGGCAATTTCATGGCAGCATAAATACCGCCAATGATTAAAGCGAGAATAAATAGCGATACGATCAATTTATTCCGAATAGAAAAATCAATTATTTTATTCAGCATGTGTATACAATAATTCTATAATCAACTACTAAAAGATTGATTATATAAAAATGAATAATAAGCTGCTTTGCAGCAGGTGAAAATTAAGCAGATATTAGCAGAGAAACCACTTTGGGAGGTTGGAAGATATTCACCATTGGTTGGTAATAATATCGATTCGGCACTATACTTGAATAAGCAATTACGGGCAATGGAATGGAAGGAGATTCAATCGAGATTTTTTGCAAGGGCATTATCGTTACCGCACTAACAAAGCAACAGTCTGTATCGTGGGTTTTAAAAGGTAACTGCATGTCTTGCGCGTAGTCGTCGTCTACCACCACTGGATCTAAATAGTGTATCTTGATAAAACCAGCTAAAGATAAATCAGGGTTTTCCTCATGATGCGTAATAAAATGATGCACGAATAAAGGAAGCTTTAATAGTTGATAAGCATCAGTTGCACCAAATAGATATACCCCTAAAACCAATATGGTTATGCTACGTTTCACTTAGTGAAGTTACTGTTTAATTAATGAAATTCCACCAAACACCAAATCGGATCATCAATCCGGGTGCTACATAATCATTGGCCATTAGATTGCGCTTAGAAAATCCTATATCTCCATTTTCAAAATTGAGTGTATTGAGATTTTCTGCCCTTAGAAAGCCCTTAAAACTTTTGATTCTGAAATGCAAGAATGCATTGATGTCTGGCCGATTATTTATTGTATTGGTATTCTGATAAAAGAATTGACCCATTTGAGGGCTGTAGTTATCAGCTTTATATCCGGAATGATACCTCAATTCAAAACCAGTAGAGATAAATAAATTGGTATAAAAATTACCTTCAAAGGCAATTCGATTTCTTGTTAAGAAAAAAGGAATATTTATTGGAGGGTTACCTGTGGTTTGTTGAATATGAACTTCTGTATACCAGTTCCAATGCTTGGCAATTTTAACCATTTTTTCTGCTGAAAGATGCAATACATTAAACAATGTTGCCTCTTGCTTGGCAGTATAAAAACTATCAAAATAAATGAAATTATTTACCGCAAAATATGCTGCAGCAAGCTTAAAGTGCTTTTTAGGATTCTCATAATTTACAAATAATCGAATCGTATTTTCTTTAGCAAAATTTTGTTTATTCTTCAACGGAAAACTACTCAAGGGATTAAGGTTAAAAGAGGGGGTTCTATTTACATTTTGAAATCCTACAGATAAATAGCCAAATTTTTTACCCAACATTCTTTTCATATTGCCATAAATACTATAATCACCCGCATTCAACCCATTGATATAAAATTTTCCATTTGCTTCAATATCCCAAACTTGGTTTTTGGTTCTGTTTCTGTATTCTGCCGAACTATATACATTATAAAAATTAGTCTTACTAATTGTATCAAACTGGCCTGTTAAATTCTGTAAAGCAATACTAGCTTTGAAAAACTGGCTCTGGTTGTTTTTATCTGGAAATGTTAATAAGCTAAATACATTTTGGATATTATTCCATTTATCAAGATATTTTATATTTACCCCTGTTGTGGCACGATAATTAAAAAAAGTCTTATACCGGAGCGAATCTACATTCGTATCAAAATATTGAAATTCTTGTTGGGTAATTTTTAAATCATGTTCAATTCTAAATCTTGGATAGAAAATTTTATAGGTAACTGAATCTGTTACGATAGAATCTTTTTTACCAAAATCATAATGATGTCGGTACAAAAAATCGGTTTCACGATAAATATTTCCGGTAGTTACCGTTGTGTTAAATGGATTACTATTGGCCGCTCCTACTTTACCCATCCTTGTTTCTAGTTCATAAGGATTATTCAGGGCCAAACTATCCAATTGTTTGATACTTACTAAACCCCCATTTTCTGATGAAGCAGCTTTATTAGATAATAATACCAGAAAAAATTCATAGCGCCGATTATTGGTTTGATAATGCGAAGTGAACCTGAAGTTATTATGACTAACATTTTGATTTTTTAAAAATCCTGGAGCATTACTAAATCGATACTCAATTCCAAAATTGAAATTCGTTTTTCTATTTTGAGTATGTTTTAAATCGATCAATTGCTCTGCCTTACTACCCAACAAATATGCCAACTCTGTATAAGGTCTTGTAGTTTGATAAAATTTTGTATTGGCTAAACTAAATTGATAGATATCATACTGATGAAAACCAGCGTCGAAGCCCGCTTTCATTAATGGATTGAATAATAAAGATTGAGCAGCAGTTCCATAATTTCCTAAGTGATGGTAAGAATAGGGCAACGGAAACCTTGTGGTAAAATCATTAATAGACGAATCAATTGTTCGGTTTCTAGTAGAATCAAAATATCGATAGAATATAGTAATAGAATCGGCAAACCGATCTCTTTTTTGCAAAGAATCTTTTTTAGATCCACCACCCGTAGAACCTCTTCCTCCACTAAATGATCCGTTTTGGAAATTGGTTAATTGTTGCACACCCTGGGCATTTGCCAAAAACAAATTGCCGCAAAGCAACAAAAAGCAAAATAAGTATGTAAGACAATTACTGTCTCTCATTTTTCGCTACTTTTATGAAACTAGTTTTACCAACTCACTGAACAATAAAGTTAATTTTGGTTCTGCATCTTTAGCTGCTTGTAAAACTTCTTCATGTGTAATAATATTGTCTTCTTCTCGTATACCTAAATCGGTAATTACACTTACTGCAAATACTTTCATACCACAATGAACTGCTGCAATGGTTTCCTGAACTGTACTCATGCCAACCGCATCTCCACCCAGTATATGTATCATTTTATACTCAGCCCTTGTTTCGAAAGTTGGCCCAGTGACCCCAGTATAAACACCCTGCTTCAATTCAATTTGGTGCTGGTAAGCAATTGCTTTTGCCTTCTTAATTAATTCTTTACAATAAGGTTCGCTCATATCAGGGAAACGAGTTCCTAAAGTTGCTTCATTTTTACCCAACAATGGGTTTGTAGTAAACATACTAATATGATCATTAATTATCATGAGGTCTCCTACTTTGAAACTTGTATTTACGCCACCTGCAGCATTAGAAAGCAACAATGTTTTAACGCCTAACATATTCATTACTCTTACAGGATAAGCCACTTGTTGTGCAGAATAGCCTTCATAAAAATGAAACCTTCCAGACATTACCCAAACTTTTTTACCATTTAAAGTACCAAGTATAAGTTTACCTGTATGACCTTCAACTGTACTTGTTGGGAAATGTGGAATTGTTGAATATGGAATAGAAAGTTCTATCTGAATTTCATTGGCTAAATTTCCAAGACCACTTCCCAAGATAATACCAACACTTACTTCCGTCTTTACTTTACTTTCAATAAATGATTTTGTTTCGGCTAGCTTCACTAATAATTCGGACATAAAATAAAATAGATGATCGTTCAAATATAAATTAAAAAATAAGGCCACCAACTTATCGTTGATGGCCTTAGGTAAGGTATGAAAGTTAAAATTAACTTAAACGTTTTACGTTAACTGCATTCAATCCTTTGCGTCCTTCTTGTACGTCAAATACCACTTTGTCGTTAGCTTCGATCTGATCGATCAAGCCATTCGCATGTACAAAAGTTTCTTTGTTGGAATCATCATGCTTAATAAATCCAAAACCTTTTTCTTCGTTAAAGAACTTTACAGTTCCTTGAATTTGTGTGTCCATTGTAAAATTATAAAATTAATAAAGTGCAAATGTACAGGTTTTCAACTCCCCCACCTAATTAAACTGGCTACAAGCGATTGTTAGTTGATAATTAAGGTAAAAATTGTTGATTTTACGTCTAATTAAAACCCTTGTCGGGTATTAAAGGTGTTTAGTGCAGCATACCCAACCAATTCATCATGCCTTCCCCCCAAGGCACGGTAATACACCAATATGGTATACTGATTTTCGGTTTCCCAATAATTTCCTTCTGTTAATGATGGATCGGTTTTTGCCTTAGTATTTTTTGCATCTCTGGTAACGTATACATAATTATAATATCCTTGCTTAAGCAGTAGTTTTTTGGTATAAACTCTTAGTTGAGCATCAAACTGCATTAATGAAGAGTCTCCAATTTGATTGCCCGTTAACTCACCAAGTAAATACAAATTAGCCCCATAAAATGGCTGCCCATTTGGTGGTGCAAAACTAAAATTCACTTCGGCATAATCACTTTGCCACCAGGGATTTAATGATTCAGTATTCATGATCTCTGAAAATCCATTACGATCATTGAAAAACAAATAGGGTAAAGAGGCTCTTATTCTATCTTGTTTCACCATTACCTGTATAGGAAATAATGCCCTATTTATGCTTTCTACCCTATCAGACTCAAACCTAAAACTTTGTAAATCTATCCAACGATATTCTTTTCCTGAAGCAAAAACACAATCTTGTTCGGAATTGAACTCTAATGTATTTCCACGGATAAATGTTGGTTGAATATTTACTGCTGCATTGTCCCATCTTCCATTTTGCAAAATGGTTGTTTTAAATTGCTGTGGATTGATGGTTTGTAATTGAGACGCATTAACCACCAATTGAATTTTTTGATGTGTTCTGGTTAACTGGTTATCAAAAGGCTGTAAAAACTGTGCTCCGATATTGGTTTGTTTATCTACTATATAAAATCGTTTAGTAAATAACAATTTAGCGGTATCCCCATCTTGAAATACTTTCAACAGGTAATTACCGCTTCTAGATGGTACCGAATTGCGTTCTGGCAAAACTATTTGATAATGCACATATTGATTTTTTGCTATAGAGGAAATCCGGTAAGTACTAATTCTATTTTGTTGGAATCCTTTGATATAATCAAAAGGGCTCCAAGCAGCTTCCGACCAATCGGCATTACATAATTGATAGGCATAAAAATAATTTCGAGGAGTTACCCCCATTTCATCAAAATGAAGCTCCATTTCATCACCCCCATTAAGTGTTAGAATAGGAATTGCCAATTGATTATTTTTGGGAAATAACTTTACAGTTCTAATGGTAGACCGATATATTTGATCGGGCAATCTTTGAGAAAAGAGCCAAAAAGGACTAATTATTGCTATTAGAAAAGAAAGAGATAATTTCATACTTGTATACCCATAAAAATAGTTAAAAACCCATTCCATTTGAACACTTCTTTTTTCATTGCAAAAAGATTGGCTTTTTCTAAACAGCAGTCTTTTTCTAGGTTCATCATTCGGCTTTCGGTTGGCGCAACTGCAGTTGGTGTGGCTGCAATGATTGTTACCCTTTGTTTTGTGAATGGTTTTCAAGAAACAGTAGCCCAAAAAGTTTATAGTTTTTGGGGACATATTCGGGTACAGCATTATGAACCCGACAAATCTTTAGTTGCTGAGGAAATGCCTATCACAAAAAATGGAACCGTTTTCGCTACAATTAAAAAAACCGCTGGTGTAGAAAAAGTGCAGGCTTTTGCTACTAAATCGGCAGTAATTGAAAATAAAAAAAATATTGATGGCATTTTATTAAAAGGAATTGAAAATAATTACGACTCCATGCGCTTACAGCCTTATATGCTTGAAGGAAAATGGATTAATTTTAATGATAGTAGTTATAGCAAAGAGATTATTTTATCTAAACAATTAGCCAATTTATTATCAATTAGGCTTAATGATATTATCAATATTTATTTTATCAGTAGTGATGATGGAACAAAAACATATAGAAAATTAAAAGTAACTGGCCTCTATAAAACCGGAATTGAGGAATACGATAAATTATTTGCCATAGGAGATATTAGATTGATCCAAAAAATAAACAATTGGCAACCTGATCAAATAGGTGGTTATGAAATTTTTACACTTGATTATCATGATGCAGACTCTGTTAATAGTAAGTTACTCAATGAACTCCCAACAGAATGGATGAGCAGAACGATTCAATCGATTTACCCAAATATTTTCGATTGGCTGAGTATTCAGGATGTAAATAGAAATGTAATTTTTATTATTATGGCCATTGTTGCTATTATTAATTTAATCACTTGTTTGTTAATTCTTATATTAGAAAGAACAAAAATGATTGGTGTTTTAAAATCAATTGGCGCATCCGATAAAAATATCATACAAATATTCTTATACCATGCAACGGTAATTGCTGGATTGGGAATACTAATTGGTTTTACAGCTGGAACAGGAATTTGTTTATTACAGCAATACACTGGATTTATTAAATTAGATGAGGCTTCTTATTATGTATCCAAAGCCCCCATATTAATTATTTGGTGGCAAATAGCTGCTGTTTGCGCTGCAACATTGCTGATTTGTTACTTGGTGTTAATTTTACCAGCATTATTGATTAAGCGAATAAATCCTATTTCTGCTTTACAGTTCAGGTAAATAACTATTTAATAAGTTGAGACAAAAGAATTCCAGCCGCAACTGCAGCATTTAAAGATTCCGCTTTGCCAACTCTTGGGATACTTATTGTATGTGTAATTGATTCTTGAAGCATTAGATGAATCCCTTTAGATTCATTACCTATTAGTAAAATCCCTTTTTCATATTGGTCCTTTTCAAATACTGAAAAACCATCGAGTAACGCCCCATAAATAGGTAATTGAGTGGATGAAAACAGTATACCTAAAGGTTGATAATATACAGATACCCTTGTAAAGCTTCCCATGGTACTTTGAATTACTTTAGGGGTAAAGCAGTCTACTGTATCTGGGCTTGCTAAAATAGTGTCTATTCCAAACCAATCTGCAATTCGGATCAAAGTACCCATATTACCAGGGTCTTGTATTCCATCTAATGCCAAGAACCATTTATTTGATGAAATCAATAATTTTTTTTGTTTTGGCTCTTCTACCAAAGCCAAAACTTTATTTGGCGTTTGCAATGCACTAATTTTTTTCAATTCTTCTGCTGTAACGCTTACTAAATGAGCATTCCCTACATTTTCGGCAACCCAATCATCTGTAGCATAAATGGTTTTAATAGTAAAATTGCTCAACAATAACTCTTCAATTTGTTTTACCCCTTCTACTATAAAAAGCCCAGATTGCTGCCTTTGTTTTTTATAGCACAAAGATTGAATATATTTGGTCTCATTTTTGCTTAACATTGATTATGTGTTTGACCTTTAAAAGGCCGATATTGAATATTGTTTATTGTTTGTTACTGTTTACGGTATTAGCAAGTTCTTGTTCTGAACAGAGCCGGACAACTGTAAAAAATTATCCTAAAAATCGCCCATTTGTTTACCAGAATAAGATCGAATTAATCAATAAACTTCCCAAAGATGAGAAAAAACGGTTACTAAATCAATTGGATAATTATTGGGATGATAGTTTGAAAGTAAAAAAAGTTCAAATTGCTGGATTATTTTATAAAATTAAAGATCCCGCTGTTTTTGATTCTACCAATTTCAATAACAGTTTTCTGTCCATGAATCAATACCTTAATTCTCAAGGGTATTACAATGCTCAATTTTCCGATTCCTTTCATATAGACTCTGTAAAAGATCAGATTAGAACACATGTTACTATTTCCATAACTACTGGAAAAAATGTAAGTTTTGATTCTGTGGCTTACGCATTAGAAGATTCAATGCTTCAAAAAATAACCGAATCGGCTATAAAAAAAACGGAGTTGGTTAAAGGGAAACCATATTCAAAACAACAAATTAGTATAGAACTAGATCGTTTGGTAACCCTTTACAGAAAGAATGGATATTTCAAAATTACCAGAGAAGATTTATATGCACTTGTAGACACCACTAATCAACAATTATTGCAACTTACCCTTGATCCATTTGAGCAAGCAAAATTATTGGCTGCTATTGAAAAATCAAAAAAAGAAAACCCCAACTGGGATGTTACCATAAAAAGAAAAGACCTGAAAGATAGAAGCAGACTTTTTCAATATAAAGTAGGCAATTTATTTTATTATCCGGAAACCAAGATTACCGAATCTCCAGATAGTTTGCTTTTAGACCATAGCTTCAAACAATTTCGTGAAAATGAAGCAGTCATGAATTACAAAGAAGGGAAATTTATTTATAGCCCATTAAAAGAATATACGTATTTTAAAAAAGGGGATTTATACAACGAAGACAAATATTTTAAAACAGGAACTGGGCTCAGTCAATTGGGAGCATGGCAAAATGTAGATGTTCGCCCAGTGATTAGAGATAAAGACAGTTTAGATTTTTATTTTTTTATGACTCCTGCAGTAAAACAGAGTTATACAATAGATTTAGAAGGTAGCAGAAATACTGGTGACATTGCATCAGGGAATTTATTAGGAATCTCCACCAATCTCACCTATAATAATCGCAATGTTTGGAAGCGTGCCATCCAATCAGTTGCTACTTTTAGAACTGGGGTTGAATTGAATTTACTTACCTCTACAAGCAAGCAAAGCGATTTATTTCAATCCTTTTTTATCAATGCAGGCCATACCTACATATTTCCAAAATTAATTCTACCTTTTAATGGTATCAATGGATTGAATGAATTAGACAATCGAAGAACGCTTTTTGCTGTGAATGTTGGGTATGTTGATAGAAGAACATATTATACTCTTAGAACTATTATTACTAGTTGGGGATATGAATGGAGAAAAGGTAATACGATATATTTATACAAGCCTTTAAACATTGAAATCAACGGATTAGAAAGGCAGGATTCTTTGGAAAGCCTGATTGCTAAAAATCCTTTTTTAAGGGCATCCTTTAATGAAGGAAATATAGTTAGCCAATCTCTTTCAATCATCAAAACGGTGATTAGTAAAAGAAATTCGAATAATAGTAATTATTATCGATTTGGTGTAGAAGAAGCAGGAGGTTTATTTGGAATGGTTCCTGGCATACGGGGAGAAATTTATCGTTACATCAAATTAGAAAATGAGTATAGGCATATCATGAAATTTAAAAAATCTGAATTAGCCTATCGTGCCTATGGAGGTTTTGGATACAACTATGGAACCGATTCTGTGTTTGGCGTTACATTGCCATTTTATAAACAATTTTTTGGAGGAGGCCCCAATAGTATGCGTGCCTGGACACTCCGTCAATTGGGTTTAGGCAGATCCAATCAAAGTGAAATTGATACTGCTGCCAATGCTTTTAGAGATCGTTATGGCGATTTGCAATTAGAAATGAATATAGAGTATCGGTTTCTGCTTGCAAGTTTTGGAAGTCTTAAATTAGGTAGTACAATCTTTTCGGATATAGGTAATATTTGGAATGTAAAAAAATCCAATCAATACGATTCAAATACTTTGTTAGACATTAGTAAATTTGGTTATGATTTAGCTATCGGCATAGGAACAGGTTTGCGTTTTGACCTAACTTATTTTTTAATCCGGTTAGACTTTGCCTATAAGGTAAAAGATCCTCTAAGAACTTCCAATGGTGGTTGGATGAGTTTAAATAATTTCAACTGGACAGATACTAGACCCAACGGAGTTAACATACCCAACTTTGCTTTGCAATTAGGCATTGGTTTACCCTTCTAATGATTTTAATTGATTGATTGCAAGTTCAAAAGCTTCGATGCTTTGCGCTTCACTAGCTAAAAAATTGCCAATTCGAGTTCTTCTCAAACTGCTCATATATCCACCAACACCGAGTGCTTTACCAAAATCATTGGCAAGGCTTCTAATATAAGTACCAGTAGAACAAACTACTTTAAAATGTATTATGGGCAATTCTATTTTTTCAATACTGAAATGATGTATAGTAACAGGCCTTGGTTCTAAAACAACTTCTATCCCTTTTCTTGCTGCTAAATAAACGGGTTTACCCGCTTGTTTAATAGCCGAATGTGAAGGAGGAATTTGCATGATTAAACCGGTAAAAGCATTGGTTGCATGAAGAATCATTTTATCGGTAAGATGATCATAAGTAACATGATCTTGTGGTTCAGATTCTAAATCGAAAGTGGGAGTTACTGCACCAAGTGTAAAGGTTCCAGTATATTCTTTTTCCATCCCCATGTATTCATTGATCTTTTTGGTAAATTTTCCTGTGCATACAATTAATAGTCCTGTTGCCAAAGGATCCAATGTACCAGCATGACCCACTTTAATTACTCGAGTAATATTTCTGATTTTACGAACAATATCAAATGAAGTCCAATCAAGTGGTTTGTCTATTAAAATAACTTGCCCTTCTAAAAATGTTTGTAATGCCGGATGAATTTCTTTTTGTCGCATAAAAATTCATTTAAAATTTTAATTGAAGCCAGATGGAATCGAGCGTCTTTTTTGGTAAATAAAGTTGTTGTTGATACTTTTTAGCAAAAGCAAGCGCATTATTTATTCTTTCATCTGTTGAAGGGTGTGAACTTAAAAATGTAATTGCTTGGGGCATATCCTTATTGCTTTCTTTTAAGTCATTCATTAAATGATTCATAGCAATCGGATTAATTTGATTACGTAATAATAATTTCATTCCTTCTTCATCTGCAGCTGTTTCTAACACTCTAGAATAATGCATGGTTCTTAGAAAATCTGCGTTTTCAAATAATGTACCAATAATTCCTGAAGCATCGCTGAGAACCAACGAAATCAACATTCCTGAAGCAGTAGCACCTAAAACAGTTTTTAAACTATGCCTTAAGTTAACATGTGCTGTTTCATGACCCAATAATGCAGCCAACTCTTCTGCAGCATGCATATTTTCGAGAATACCAGTATGAATAATGATATAACCTCCTGGTAGTGCAAATGCGTTCACTTCTTTTTGAACTACTACTACTATTTTTATTGGATATCTAGTACTTAAACGTAATTCATTGGCAAATGCATTCATCCATCTAGTTCGCTTTTGATCTATCTTTTGGTTAGCAATGATAGAAGTGAAAATTTTATCGCCCATTGCTATTTCCATGTCCTTTGAAATTACTTTCAGCGCAATCTTTGGAATCAATTGAACCGTTATAAAATAAATAGCTAGAATAAAGCAAAATAATAAAGCAATTAACCAAGCAGTTTTAATTCTTCTATTTTTTTTATACCAAGGTAAAGTTGCATGTAAAATATTCTTTCTCAATATTTCATATTCATTTGAACTTGGATTAACAATAATAAATTGGTTGGATTTTTTATTTAAATAAATCACCATTTTATGGTGCATCAAATGCAATCTGCAATCCCCATATTTACTAAATGAAATTACTTGGCTTGGATTACTCAATGAAAGTAAGGAAACACCTAATTCATTGCAATACAATGAAACCATTTGATTGCCAGAAGCAATACCATCAAAATAATCAACTTTTTGCATTTATCACTTAATAGGCTCTTGCAAATAGTACTCTTTGAATAGATTTATTTCCGGATAAAACACAAAGACCATCTTCTTGTGGATTATGCAAAGGAATACATCGTATGGTTGCTTTTGCCAATTCTTTTATTTTGTCTTCTGTTTCTGCAGTTCCATCCCAATGTGCAGAAACAAAACCTGCTTTTGTATCAAGAATTTGTACAAATTCTTCCCAAGTATTCGCAAGCGTAATGTGATCGTCTCTATATGCTTTGGCTTTATCAAACATTTGTTGTTGAATCTCTATCAATAAATTTTGAATATACATTTCAATTCCTTCCAAGCTAACAGTAGTTTTTAATTTAGTATCTCTTCGGGCAACTTCAACCACATTATTTTCTAAATCTCTTGCCCCAACTGCAACCCTTACTGGTATTCCTTTCAATTCATATTCAGCAAATTTCCATCCCGGACGATTGTGATCGGAATCATCATACTTCACAGAAATACCCATGCCCTTTAATTTAGCCATGATGCCTGCAACCACTGCTCCTATTTGCGCTTTCTGCTCATCGCCTTTATATATTGGAACAATAACTACTTGAATTGGAGCAATTCTTGGAGGAAGTATCAATCCATCGTCATCGCTATGAGCCATTACCAAGCCACCAATTAATCTAGTACTTACACCCCAACTGGTTGCCCAAACATATGCTAATTGATTGTTTTTATCGCTGAATTTAACATCAAAAGCTTTTGCAAAGTTCTGTCCTAAAAAATGAGAAGTTCCTGCTTGTAATGCTTTACCATCTTGCATCAACGCTTCTATGCAATAAGTGTCTTCTGCACCAGCAAATCTTTCATTTGGTGATTTAAATCCTTTGATTACTGGCAATGCCATCCAATTCTCTGCAAAATCGGCATATACATCCAGCATTCTTGTTGTTTCTTCTATTGCTTCTGCTGCAGTTGCATGAGCTGTATGACCTTCCTGCCACAAAAATTCGGCTGTTCTCAAAAATAATCTTGTTCTCATTTCCCACCTCACTACATTGGCCCATTGATTAATGAGCAAAGGCAAATCGCGATAAGATTGAATCCATCCTTTATAAGTATTCCAAATAATGGCTTCGCTGGTTGGTCTAACAACTAACTCTTCTTCCAACTTTGCATCGGGATCAACCATTAATTTTCCTTTGTTATTCGGATCGGCTTTTAATCGATAATGTGTAACAACTGCACATTCTTTGGCAAATCCTTCAGCATTTTTTTCCTCTGCCTCAAACAAACTCTTGGGACCAAATAAAGGGAAATAGGCATTCTGGTGTCCAGTGTCTTTAAACATTTTATCCAAAACAGCTTGCATATTTTCCCAGAGGGCATAGCCATAAGGTTTAATTACCATACAACCCCTTACAGCACTATAATCGGCCAAATTCCCTTTGATAATTAAGTCGTTATACCATTGAGAATAATCCTGTTCTCTTGAAACTAAATCCTTACCCATAAATAAATTTATTTTTTACTTTTCTACTAACAATGGTTAGTTGGCACACATATTGTATTATTGTTAAAGTGATGCCAACAGCAAGCAAATGTATGTAACTTCACCCATCAAATGTTGCTAACCTTAAAGCAAAATCTATGCAAAAAGTACTATTTCTATCAATGATTGCAGCTAGTTTATTAACTGGATGCAGCGCCGTGTATCAGTCCGGTCAAACTCCTGATGATTTGTATTTTTCTCCCGGTAAAGATTTAAGTTCATCAGAAGTAAGAAAACAAAACAACGATGAAGAGCGCTATCAGCAAAATGTTAGTACTATAGACGATCGTTACTTGCGAATGAAAGTATCCAATAGAAATCAATGGAGTAATTTAGACGATTTCAGTTACTGGAACGACATGCGTTATAATTTTGCACCAAACAATAGCTATAACGGATTCAACAACTTTTATGGATCTGGCTTACATTCCAATTTCAATAGCCCCTGGAATATTGGCTGGAATACAGGTTGGAATTATGGAATTGGTATCAATCCATGGAATAGCTTCTGCGGAATGGGCGGCAACCAAATTGGTTGGACCAATCCAATGTTTACGCTTGTAAGCTATTCAAACCCAAAAGCTATCGCACCCACTTATACCGCAGGATCCAATTTGGCAGGATACCGCAATAGATCCATCAACAATTATAATAATGGAAATAAATTAAATGAATGGGCTACCCCGGGCAATGCTGGAAATGGAAGAAGTTTTGGAAGCTTAGTTAGAAGTGTAATTAGCACTCCAAATAATGGAAATGGTGCTTCATCGAGCTTTGATCGTCCGGCAAGATCATTTCAAAGTAATGGAAATAGTGCCCCATCAACCAGCAGTTCTGCAGGTGGAAGCAGCGGTGGATTTAGTAGCACTGGAAGTAGCGCTAGCTCTGGAAGAGCTGGAAGAGGAAATTAATTTATTCTTTTATTTTTTATTAATTCATTGATGTGCAAACACCATAAGGAAACTTATTATCTGTCTATGAAAAAAATATTCATACTAATATTTACTTATTGTGCAGTTGTTGTTCATGCACAAACTCCAGATGAAGCATTGAGAACGGCATGGTTTACCCAAAACGGAACAGCACGTGTATTAGCTGTTGGGGGTGTTATGGGATCATTGGGAGGTGATATTACTTCCAATCATATTAACCCTGCAGGACTTGGTTTATACAAAACCAATGAATTGATTTTATCTCCAGGTTTTCTGTTCAATAACAATAAATTTAATTACAGGGGTAAAGATTCTAGTGCCTCAAAATCAAATTTTGGATATGGTACTTCGGGCATTGTTCTTGCAGGAAATAATGCTGGAAGAAGTAAATGGACCAGTACCGCTTTTGCCATTTCAGTAAATCAAATGGCTAACTACAACAACAATATTCAATATGGTGGGTTTAATAATTTCAGTTCATTTTCCGAAAAATATTTAGAAGAGTTGGTAAAAGATCGTGCTGATACCAATGCAGCTTTAAGCAATTATATTTTTGGTTCTTCTTTAGCATTTAGAACTTATTTAATTGATACCATTCGCGGACCTGGGGGTGCATTTACCGGTTATCAAAGTTTAGTTCCTATTTCTACAGGTGTTCACCAAATGTACAATGCGCAAACAAGAGGTGGATACAATGAGGTTGCCATAGGATTAGCTGGAAATATGAATGATCAATTGTATGTGGGTGGAAGTTTTACCATTCCAATCATTAGCTATTCACGTGATTTAATCTATTCTGAAAAAGATGCATCCAATAATACCAATAACCAATTTAGTTTTTTTGAATATAAAGAATCGTATAGCTCAAAAGGCGCTGGAATTGGAGCGAAAATAGGATTGATTTATAAGCCAAAAGAATTTATCCGATTGGGGTTAGCAATTCATACTCCACAGTTTTTAACAATGACCGATCGAATTAGGTCTTCTATGACAACCAATACTGAATCTTATGCAGGTCTCTTAACTGAAACAAGCGACAAATTAAATAGTGGTAATGAAGGAATATCGAAGTATACTTTAACTACACCTTATCGTGTTATTGCCAGCGCTAGTTATGTTTTTAGAGAAGTAAATGATACCCGTTTGCAAAAAGGATTTATTAGTGCCGATATAGAATTTGTAAATTACCGTGGCGCCCGTTTTGGTACAGGTGATGAGAATACACAAGACATTAATTTGCAGAATTACTTCAGACAATTAAACGAAACCACAAAAGAAACATACAAAGGAAATATCAATGCTAAATTAGGAGGTGAATTAAAATTCAATACTTGGATGTTCCGTTTAGGAGGAGCTTATTATGGAAGCCCATATGCCGACAATGTATTGAAAGCAAGCAGGGTAATAGCTACTGGAGGATTGGGTTATAGAAATAAAGGGTTTTTTGTAGACCTGGCATACACTCATATCATGAATAAAGATTTTCGATTCCCTTATTTATTAGAGGACAAAGCAAATACTTTTGCCAAACAAACTGGTTTCAGGGGAAATGTTATGGTTACTTTTGGCGTTAAGTTTTAACCATTTATACTACTTCACCTTCCAAATCATAATCATAGGCTTTTGTAATCCGCACATTTACAAACTCTCCTATTGGTAGTTTTTTAGAGGAATGAATCACCACTTCATTGTCTACTTCTACACTATCAAATTCAGTTCTTCCTAAATACCTACCAGCTTCTTTTTTATCAATCAACACTTTAAATACCTGGCCTATTTTTGCTTGATTTTTTTCATAACTAATTTCCTGTTGCACTTCCATAATTGATTGTGCTCGTTCTGCTTTAACGTCTGCAGGAATATTGTCTTCTAAACTATGTGCACTGGTATTTTCCTCATGGCTATAACTGAAAATTCCTACCCTATCAAATCGATGTTCTTGTAAAAATGCTTTTAGCTCTTCTACATCATTTTCAGTCTCACCAGGAAATCCGGCAATTAAAGTAGTACGCAAACAAATACCAGGTACTTTCTCCCGAATTTGTTGAATGAGTACACCCATTTCTTCGCGGGTTATATTACGATGCATTGCATCTAACATATTATTGCTGGCATGTTGCAATGGCATGTCTAAATACTTACAAATATTATCACGCTCTTGCATTACTTCTAAAATTTCCAATGGAAATTTACTAGGATATGCATAGTGCAAACGAATCCATTCCAAACCCTTTACATTAGCTAATGCATGCAGTAATCGAGGCAGGTCTCTTTTCTTATAAATATCTAACCCATAGTAAGTTAACTCTTGTGCAATCAACATGATTTCTTTCACACCTTTCTTTACCAATGATTCTGCTTCTTCTACCAAAGATTCTACTGTTCGGCTTATGTGTTTTCCACGCATGAGTGGTATAGCACAGAATGAACAAGTTCTATTGCATCCTTCACTTATTTTTAAATAAGCATAATGTTTTGGGGTACTCAACATTCTTTCTCCTATCAACTCTGCCTTATAATCTGCTTCAAATTGTTTTAAAATAAGGGGCAATTCTAACGTTCCAAACCAAGCATCTACTTCAGGCATTTCTGATTCCAAATCTCCTCTGTATCTTTCACTAAGGCAACCAGTAACATACACTTTGTCTAATTTGCCTCTTCGCTTTAATTCTAATTGGTCTAAAATTGTATTAATGCTTTCTTCCTTAGCCTTATCTATAAACCCGCAAGTATTTACAACCACTATATTATGGTCTAATTTAGCATTCTCGTGCACAACATTAATATCATTGGCAGCCAGTTGACCACTTAATACTTCACTATCTACCAAGTTCTTACTACAACCTAGTGTGATGATGTTTACTTTATCTTTTTTTAGTGTTTTCGCCTTCATGAATTGGCAAAATTAATGATTCAGTTCCATTAAAAATGAAAAATAGCAATCTCTGATCTTGATCCAAATCGAATGGGCATTATGCTGGTTCCAATACCTTTTGAAACATACATCGGGATAGCCATTTTATACCACCCTCGCTTATAAACCCCACTTCCGTTTGGCATATAAGGACAGAATCCCAATAAATTCACCTGACCACCATGTGTATGACCTGATAAAATTAAATCAGGTTGAATACTAGGATCTAGCTGCTGAATAATTTGATCGGTATATTGTGGGCAATGATTTAAAATAATATGGTGATCGGTTTTGGCATAAGTAAGCATGGCTAATTGAATATCTGGTTTACCGCCAATAAGATCATCTACCCCTGTTATGCAAAAAGTTTTTCCTTTTAAAGTGAATTGTTGTGATTGATTAATCAGCAATGTGCAATTGTATTTTTTGTATAATTTATTAAGTTCTATAAAATTTACATTGGACCAATACTCCCAGTTACCAACAATTGCAGCTTTTGGAATAGCCATTTCTAACAAGGATAAAAAACTTTCTAGTTCAGGTAATTTTTCTGCACGGTCTATGGAATCGCCAGTAAATACAATCAAATCTGGTGTTGATTGATTGATTTTTATGGCCAGTTGTTCTAGAGAATGATTCAATGATTGAATATGCAAATCAGCAATTTGCACAATGCTAATATTATTCAAATCAGGCTTTGCAGCACCTATATAAAATTCATTGGTCTCTATAAAAAATTGTTCTGCCCACAAAGCATCTACCAAAATAATACCTGTTGCAAGTAATGCGCCCCTTTTTATAAATTTTCGTCTTGTTAACACCATATACTAGAATATGTATTGTATTAACCCAAGAAATTAATTGGCGCTACAGGGCTATAAAATGGAAGTATATACTTCATACTATCTGTAACATTCATGCGCTTGGTTAATATCTCGTGTAAGATAGTTCTATAATCGGTGGTAACCGAAAGGTCTACTCCATTATCTAGGTTTTCAGTTTTCAATCCCTTCCAATTACCATACATTTTTCCACCTTTCACATTTCCGCCTAAAGCCAACATCGCATTTCCAAAACCATGATCTGTTCCATTACTCTTATTCGATTTTACCCTTCTGCCAAATTCACTCATCACTAAAACCGTAACTCTATTTTGGTATTTATTTACATCATTGTAAAATGCATGTAAATTTTGACTCAGGCTTTTTACTAAATCTGGAAACCGAAATGCTTGGTATTCATGTGTATCCCAACCTCCATAATCAACAGTTGATACATGCAGCCCAATATCAAGTTTAATTAGTTGTGCGAGATTTTTCATGCTTTTCCCAAAATCATCATCCTTATAATTAGCGGATCCGTCTGGCTTATAGGGAATAGTTTCGCCATTTGCACGACGAGGAATTTTTTTCTGCAACATGTCGATTGTATAAAAAGTTTGCTGCGCTGTTTTACTTAAAATGGATTGATCGTTGTACGATTTACGAATTAAATTATTAAAATTTCCATCGGCTTGTAATGCAAAATCGTTGATACCATTAATGGATACTGCTGTTGGGCTTCCCCATAAAGACAAAGGCATACTAGACCCTGCAGCTATTGCACTAAAATTGGATTTATCGGAAATAGAATTTAAATACCTAGCCAACCATCCTTCTGAAATATTTTTTTTAGATTGAATTCCTTTTTCAATCATGTCTTGTGCATCAAAATGACTTCTTGTTCCGTTGGTTAACCCACAAGAATGAATGATGGCTAATTGATCGGAATCATATAATTCCTTTAGTTGTGCAGCGGCTGCATGCAATCTAAAATCTACATCTCCTAGTCCATTTTTTAATTTAATCCCTCCATTTTCTCCACTCTCAGTAACCCTTAATGCAGGTTCCCTATCAGCAAAATAATAGGGGTCATTTACAGGAGCAATCAATTGAAGTCCATCACAACCCCCGCGCAAAAAAACCAATACAAAAATTTCATTGTTGGGCATAAAAGAAGGTCGCATGGAAACGCCCGTAATGCCTGTTAGCATCATGGCAGCTGTTGCCGAACTACATTGTTGTATGAAATCTCTACGCTGCATATTATCTAACCTGAAAATCGGGTAAAAGCAAAATAGCACTTACCAACCAACTTATTTTTTCATTCCTCAAATTTCCTTTCCCATACATTTCTCTTTCAGGCTTGCCCCCATCTGCCAAATACACACTTAAATGTTGAAGCGTATCGCCCTCAGGTATATATCCCAATATTTTTTTCAACCAAAAAGAAGCAACTTCTTTACAAGTTTTTAATTCTTCAGGAACTTGGCTTGATGCATCTGCCTTGGCATAATTATGCCAGTAATAATTCATTAAATTGATCGGAAAATTCCATCTGCGCAATAACATTTCTGCATTGATCCAATAACTAGATTGATCGGGATAGCCAGTTGGAGTAGGCCAAGCAAATGGCTGCTGCCCCATTTGTAATAAAACCCACATCAAATTATTATTGGGAGTTACTGTAGCTTCAACTGCTCTAAAAGAAGAAATAGCCAATTCCAACGGTCGTTTAATTTTATCTCCCCAAGTTAACCTGCACTCTTCCGACATGGCAATTAGTTTAACTACCCTTGCTATTTGATCGGGTTTATTTACAGAAAGCATCCATTCTCTTGCAGCTAATTCAATAATGGTTTCACTAGGCTTATCGGAAATAATTCTTGTACACAATTTTCTGCAAATGTATTTAGCCGTTCCGGGGTGATTGGCCAATATATCTAACACTTTTTTACCATCACTCATTGGAGGTTGATTCGGATTGAATTCTACTCCCAAAACTCTTTTTTGGTAATTATCATGCCATTGTTCGAAATAATTAAACTCGCCAGAATTTGCAAATTTTCCACCCTTCCAATCATCTGCACCATCAGCAATAGTCCAGCCTGTAAAGGCCCTTGCCGCCTCATATACATCTTCGTCTATGTATCCTTCAGGTTTGCCATCAACTGCCCCTGGCACTTCTCTCCATCGATTGTATAAATGGTTGAGGTAATGTTCGGCTCCTAGCGTATGTAATTCAAATAGTTCTCTGGCAAAATTTTCATTTGCTG
Source organism: Sphingobacteriia bacterium (assembly GCA_031422175.1). GTDB lineage: Bacteria > Bacteroidota > Bacteroidia > Chitinophagales > Chitinophagaceae > Sediminibacterium. Next base: position 30,334 of record JANOQC010000044.1, read on the forward strand.
GGCTTGCTTTGCTACTCGCATTGTCTAAAAAACATTGCATGGCAACACTTTTGGCCACAGCTTCTAGCATTGTTCTAAAATTACCCAATGTATTTAAACGAATTACTTCCCGATCATAGATAGGAAAAGTAATAGCCACTCGATCATCTATTTTTACAGATACATTAAAATGATTGTGCCAAAAATCTACCATTAATTCTTTTAATTGCCATTTACTATATACTGCTCTTAATATAGTTGCTCCAAATACTTGCTTAGCTGGGTAAATCTTTTCTTCGTAATTCACTGCATCTTTATACAATGGCCAGAGCTGATCCAATGGCGCATTGATCAAATCATAGAATCGATTCTCTTTAATAATTCGCTTTGACCCATCAGCACTAAATTGCTCATATTCAATAGGATAAGAGCATTCTTTCAATTTTTTATTGAGGATATCATCTGCTGAATCATCTGGATTTAGCTGCTCATCTACATAACCTTTTAAGCCCAACTGCTTTAATCTTTCCAATGACCATTCACTCGGACCAAACCCCAATTTATTCAACATCAGGTACTCTAATGGAGGTGGGTTGATGCGATTGAAAATGAGCGAATTAGACATAGCCCTATAGGAAAATTGGTTTGGTATGAATTTTGGAAATGCAGTATGCCATTAACGACAAATATGACATACAAGCTATAACGCAAATAACCTAGAATGATTGCCTAGTTAATAACGTTAATATACGAGATTTTGTTTTTACTAAGCTTTGATTTCGATTTTTTTGAGCTAACTAGCTGCAAAATGAAGAAATTCTTGAGTAATTTGAAAACAGTAAGATTTAAGCTAAAAGTGCGCTTATAAATTATTTAATGCCTTATATTTGCAATAATCTATTTAAGCGTTTTAGATGCATCCCCCAGCATTGAAATAAACGCAAAATTTATTCACAATTATTTTTAAAACTTACCTTTTATGAAAAGGTTTCTAATGCTCACACTCTGTGTGTTGTCGGTTGGTAATATAATGGCCAATAATATTTCTATTCAAAAGGTTGCCATTATTGATACCAATCGGACTGCTAAAACAGTAAATATTCGGTTTAATATTTCTTGGGAAAACTCATGGAGAGATAATGTAAACTGGGATGCAGCTTGGATTTTTGTTAAATATCGTAGACCCCAAGATAGTGTTTGGAGATATCGACATATGACCATGGGGGCTAGCGGAAATAATGCTGGATCCGGAAATACCTCTATGAAATTTGCAGTATCGGAAGATAAAAAGGGTGCTTTTTATTATAGACAATCTAATGGAGCTGGAAATATTAAAATGGACAGTCTAAAACTTATTTGGAATTATGGCGCAGATAGCGTTACTGTTATTGATAGTGTAGAAGTTAAAGTATTTGCAACAGAAATGGTTTATGTTCCAGGTGGCAATTTTTCTTTGGGAGATGGAAATGGAAAGGAAAGAAGTAGCAACTCATTTCAGCTCAAAAATGCACCGAATAACTTTGTAACAATTACCGATAAATGGTCTCCTTTAGTAAACACGTTTGTATGTAACACTTGCGGTTCTGGTGATGATGCTATATTAATCAATAGTGGTATAAGGATCTCTGGAATGGGTGGAATAGATATAAATGATGATAAAATAGCAGATAACCCTGATTATCCTACAGGATACCGTTCTTTTTATTCTATGAAATATCCAGTAACACAGGGGCAATATGCAGATATGCTAAATACATTATCATTAAGAGACTCCTCATTTTCTACTTTCAATAATTTTATAGATACCGTAAGGCTTAAAAAAGTGAATACAAGATATAAAAGAGCATTACAAAACCTTGATCCAAATTTTTATAACACTCCAATAGATTTACAACGTCATACAATATCATTAGATTCAATAGAAGTAAAGTATACCGTTACGCGCCCTGATCGGGCTTTTGGCAGAGCTTCTCAGCAACATTATGAGGCATTTTCTGACTGGGCTTGTATGAGACCAATTTCTGAATTAGAATATGAAAAAGCTGCAAGGGGGCCACTTCCACCTATGTATAAGGCATACAGGAATAACAATAATTTTAATAATTCAGATACTACTAGCAATTGGAGTGGCTTTGATTGGGCCTGGGGGAATGATTCTAGTTTCGCGAGAACACAGAATTTTAATAATACAAAATTGAAATTCAGTGGCATCGAAAATGGAACGGAGTTTTATTCTGATTATTCAATTTTCAAAAGGTATGTAGATCCTTCTAGGAATGGAACAGGGCCAGGCAGTACAATTATAGAAGGTGGAGATGGTGGGTCCGGACCCTATAGAGTAGGCATTTTTGCAACAGATACCTCATCTCGTATTTCTTCTGGCTCAACTTACTATGGCATCATGGATTTTAGTAAAAATGTTAGCCAAATGACAATTGGCATTAGCAGTGCTACTGGAAGATCATTTACATATAAAAGAAATGGTGACGGTTATTTAAATGCTACTGGATTTACTGATTCGGGAGAATTTTACACCCCAAATAGCGGAGGACCCGCTTTGTATGGAAGTACTTATATGATTAAACAAAATGCAATATCAGAAAGAAATAATGGCGGAAATTATATTGGCTTTAGATCTGTTCGTTCTGCTCCTACTGACAATTAATCTGTATAACTAAGATTGAAAAAAATATTTTTCATACTATTCTTAATTGGTATTTCCGCCATTTCGTTTTCGCAGACAATTCAATTGCGAAAGCCAACAGCAGGAGATATATGGCCCGCTTATTCAAAACAAAGAATTGAATGGACAAGTACCAATATTGATAATATAAAAATTGAGTCTTCTTTAGATTCAGGTAGAACATGGAAGATTATTGAGTTGAGTTATCCGGCGCCTGCACAATTTTATGAATGGGAAGTAATAAATAAAACATCTGATAGCTGTTTTATTAGAGTATCTGATGTTACCGATTTATCAAAGTCAAGTTCAAATTTTCCAAGCAATCCATTTAAAATTCCCAAACCTGGAATTACGTTAGACGCTTTGCCAACTTCAGCTATTAGAGGAACAATATTACCAATCACGTGGACTTCTAGTGGAATAAGAAAAGTAAATATTTTCGCTAGCTATAATAACAAACAAAGTTTTGTAAAAATTGCAGATACGATTAATGCAAATAATTTCTACTATAATTGGTTAGTACCCGATTCCATTTCGAGTCAATGTTTTATTCATATCCAAGATGCATCCTTAATTACTTATTCAGATACTTCAAAAGTTGCCTTTACTACTATTGCGCTTGCTGCAGCTAATGCTACAAAATTCAAAGGTGGCTTCTTTGATGGGCATAGTTCTTCGAATAATAATTCCGTGAAATTATCGCTCCTTTCCTTAAACAATGGAGACTCATTGTTTGGTAGCTCTATTCAAACAATTACTTGGAGCTCACAGAATATAGATAGAATTAATATTCTTTATTCATCAAATAATGGTACGAGTTGGGAATTAGTTGCAGCTCAAGTTCCTGCAATTGCCACTAAATACGACTGGAAAGTAAGTAACCTACAAACAAGTTTGGGGAAAATAAAAATTGTTAATGCCCTAGACACCCTTATTTTCTCCACAAATGTGAAGCCTTTTATTATTAGAAAAAAAATATTAAAATTTAATCAACCTGACTCTACTACTGTTGCTTTTAAAAATACCGTTTTGCCTATTGGTTGGTCTAGTGGTGGAATAAATGATATCAGAATAAAAGTATTATACAACAATAAGGACAGTGTTATTATTGATTCCATTCCTGCAAAAAATGAAATACACAATTGGATTATTAACCCAGCCACTGCAGATACCATTAAACTAGTTTTACTCGACAAAAGTGATCCCACCATTTCAGATACTACCAAACAAATTATTCTAAAGCAATTAGTTGTTGGCAATAATGCTAAATACAAAGGTGGAGGTTTTGATGGACATGCTTCAAAAACTAATTCTAAATCAAACCTTCAACTTTTAAGCCCTAACGGCAAGGAAAAATTATCGGTTCTCAATAATTTCACTGTTTCTTGGCGCAGCATCAATATAGAAAGATTAAAACTGGAGGTTTCTATCGACAGTGGTAAAATTTGGACCCTAGTTACTGGAGAACTACCAGCAACTACTAATACTTATACTTGGAAAACGCCCAACACCCCATCTATAAAATGCTTATTTAGAATTGCTGATGCATCAGATAATACACTTTTTGACTTGAGCGATAGCTTGTTCACCCTACTGCCAAAAAAATTATTAAATACAACTGATTCTACTAATTGGACAAGAGGAACAGCCAAAAGCATCGAATGGTCTCCATTAGGAGTAGACTCAATTCGTATTTCACACAAAAAAGGGATAAATGAACAATGGAAAAAATTAGTTGATTCTCTTCCTGCTAAGTTTGAGCTTTATAATTGGATATTACCCACTGACTTAACTGATAGCATCTGGATTAGAATGGAAGATATTACCGATTCAAGTGTGAATGATACTAAGACTTATTTTAAGAAAACAAATAACTTAGTTAGCACTATTTCATTAACAAAATTCAAGGGAGGAAAATTTGATGGACATACTCAAAGGAGCAATATTAATAGAATCATCATTACCCGCCCGATTGCAAATGAAGTATTAGTTGGCGGATCAAAATACAATATCACCTGGTCTACCATAAATCTAGAAGATTCTGTTTGGATACAATATTCAATTGATAGTGGATTAACATGGGCAACAGTAGCTAGAACAATGGCCTCAAATGGTACCTATACTTGGACAATTCCAAATAATTTCGAAACTTCCTCTTCAAACGAAACAAGTATAGGAACAATCAAAAGCAATTCAGATAATAGCATGTCATTGGGATTTGTTAGTTCGCAAGAACAAAATGAATCCACCATGGAAAACATTTTAAAGGTTGTTGCAAATTCAAGCCCTACTATTGAATCAACATCAAATTCTGGAATCAATTCTACCAAATGTCAAATTAGAGTCTTGGATATTTTAGCAGGAAATATCATTGTTGGGAAGTCGAATAATACTTTCACTATAATAGGATCAAGTACAAAAATTAAGGATACAATTAGGTTTGCTAAACCAGAAGATATATATCTAAACCAAAAAACAATTCCCATTAGTGCAACTTCTAAATCTAATAGACCTGTTTCATTTTTCATTACTGCAGGAACAGGTAAAGCAACTATTACAGGCTCTACTCTAAATACTACAAAGCCGGGTAAGATTACAATTGGAGCATTCATACAAAAAGATTCAACTTTTTTACAACCTGATACTGTATTTCAAACAATTTGTATTTATCCTACAAAACCCATTATTAACTATTCAGGGAAACTAAATCTTTGCACCTACGACACAGTTTCTATCATAGGCCCTGATTCTATAAATCAATTCCTTTGGTCAAATGGTAATACTTCAAAAAATATTCAAATTACTGGATCGAATTCTATCTCTCTTAAAGTTGGAGAAGAAGGATGTTATTCCTTGGCTTCAGATAGTTTAAAGTTTATTCAAAATATTATTAATGCAAGTTTTACAAGCACGGGTTCTACTAATTTCTGTAAAGGAGATTCTATTCTATTAAATAGCAATAGTAATCAAGGAAATCAGTGGTTTCGTGATGGTAAAGAAATCAATGGTGCTAATAGTGCCAGGTTCAAAGCTGATTCATCTGGTAGTTATAGTTTAAAAGTAACTTCAAATGGCTGTACAAGTCCTTTCAGTTCAACCTTATCAGTTGTTGTAAACGCTTTACCTAATACACCAACTATTAATGGCAGTGGGCCTTTGACATTCTGTATAGGAAGTTCTGTTGTTCTTACTTCTAGTGCTAGTTCTAATAACCAATGGTTCCTTAATGGCAACCCGATTAATGGTGCTATCAATCCTACTTATACTGCTACTCAAACTGGTTCCATTACAGTAAAAACAACGAATGTTTCTGGTTGTTCAAGTATTGAAAGCCTTCCTACAAATGTT
>JANOQC010000045.1:0-3498 GCA_031422175.1 Sphingobacteriia bacterium
GCAAAGAAAATTTCTTTGCTACCCTCTAGTGCTGCTTTACGAATCGGCAGGCCTCCTTCTAATTTTCTAAAAATATTTTCTGTTACAACAATTCCATCATCTACCACCAATCCTGTTGCAAGTACAATTCCTAATAAGGTTAATACATTTATAGAAAATCCAGAAATATACATGATAAAAAAAGTAGCCACCAATGAAATAGGAATATCAATCAATGGTCTAATAGCGATCATCCAATTTCTAAAGAAAAAGAAAATAACCAATACCACTAAAGTGAAAGAAATTAATAAAGTTTCTTCAACCTCTTTAATAGAAGCCCTAACATTTTTAGTTTGATCAATTAAAGGAGTCATAATAAAATCTCCTTTCTCTGTTTTTTGAATTTCTGCTAATCGCTTATAAAATTCATCGGCAATCTTAATGTAGTTAGCTCCAGGTTGTGGAATAATGGCCATACCAACTGCATTAACCCCATTTAAACGCCAACTATATTCATCATTCTCAGGCCCAATTTCTACATAAGCAACATCAGATAAACGAATGATACCAGTAGGAGATTGACGAATGATAAGGTCTCTAAAATCTTTTTCAGAAGTTAATTTACCTAAGGCACGAATTGTTAGCTCGGTTTTATCTCCATAAATTTTACCGGAAGGAATTTCAACATTTTCGGAGTTTAATGCAATTCTAATATCGCTGAATGTAACATTTAATGCATTCATTTTATCAGGATCAATCCAAATTCGCATAGAAGGGCGTTTTTGCCCAAAAATATTCACGGAACTTACTTCTGAAATGGTTTGAAATCTTTCTTGCAAAATATTTTCTGCATATTCACTGAGTTCTAGTAACCCTTTAGTTTGGCTTTGAACCGCTAACATAATGATGAAATCAGAATTAGCGTCGGACTTGCTAACCACTGGAGGAGCATCTACATCTTGAGGTAAATTTCTTACAGCCTGACTTACCTTATCTCTAACATCATTTGCTGCTGCTTCTAAATTTTCTGAAACATTAAACTCTACAGTGATATTGCTATTTCCATTAGAGCTTGAAGAAGAAATACTTCTAATACCAGGAATACCATTGATTGCTTTTTCCAATGGTTCGGTAATTTGACTCTCAATAATATCAGCATTAGCACCAGAATAAGACGTTCTAACATTTACTACTGGAGGATCTACTGCTGGATATTCACGAACTGCTAAAAAACTATATCCCACTATACCAAACAAAATAATGAGCAAATTCATTACTGTTGCAAGTATTGGCCGCTTTAATGCTAATTCTGAAATATTCATGTTACAATGGCGCTACCGCTATTTTACTAAATCGGATAATTTCTTTACTGATCTAACTTTAACTGGAGATTTAGGGCGAACAAATAATACGCCAGTTACTACAATACTATCTCCCATTTTTAAGCCCTTGGTAACTTCAACCATTCCTGAAGATCGATAACCAGTTTCAATATCAACAAAAATTCCTTGCCCATCTTTTACTACTATTACTTTTTTTGCAGTTGCTTCTGGAATAATACAATTGGTAGGTACCATAATATTATTCTTTCCACTACTGTTTGATAATATCACTTTTACAAAACTGCCTGGATTAATGGATGTTCCTTCTAATAAGGCCCTCACTTTTAAATTTCTAGTAGTTAAATTCAATTGAGGATCAATAGCAATAATGGTTGCTTTTCTATTCATATTACCCTCATTGGATTGTACGTTTACCGAAGCACCTCTTTGAATTAAATTGGCGTAAGCTTCTGGTACATTAAAATCAATTTTTACTTTATCTACTTGTTGTAAAGTAGACAATATAGTTGCTGGAGTTACATAAGCACCCGGACTAATCATTCTTAGCCCTAATACTCCACTAAAAGGTGCTTTAATAATTGTTTTATCAATCTCTGCCTGTGTTACAGATAAATCGGCTTTATAACTATTAACTTGATTCAACGCTAAATCATAATCTGCCTGATTGATTCCATTGATAGTTAACAATTTTCTTAAACGTTGTTCCGTTTTCTGCGCCATATCTAACAATACTTTAGTTTTACTAAAGGTTGCTTGCAAATTGGCGTCGTTTATTTTAGCCAATATAGTTCCTTGTGTTATCTTGCCTCCATCAGGTAAATTCAATAGGGTTAATCTTCCACTGGTTTCTGGATTAATAGTAATCATTTCACCAGGTATCACTGCACCATTCACTTCAATATTATTCGAAATACTACTTCCCCCTGCAATAATTACATCTACTATAGGTGCTGATTGAGTTTTGGTATTTTGCGCAGGTGTATCTTTTTTTTGCTTACAAGAAAAAATCAATACTAAGAATGACAAGCCAATGATGGTGTTTTTCAAATCGATTAATTTTAGAACTATTAAAGATAGAATTTATTTAGCCTTTATAAGCTATCAAAGTACAAGTGGCTAAATAGAGAAAAAATACCCCTAAACAGCAGTTTCCACAATCAATTTGTACATTCATATATTAAAAGATTGAACATATGTATACGCTTTCGAAACAATATCCCACCAAAAGGGCATTTATAACAGGAGCAGCTTCTGGTTTGGGCAAAGCATTTGCAACAGAATTGGCTAGCGATGGTTGGACCATTGGTATGGCAGATAATAATATTATAGCATTACAAAAAGCGGTAGAAGAAATGAAAGCTTTGGGTGCAAATGCATTGATGTATCAATTAGATGTTTCTGATAAAGACCAGTATAAAATAGTATCGCAACAATTTTTGATTGATGCTGGGGGAATTGATTTGCTTTTTAATAATGCTGGTGTAGGTGATGGCGGAAATTTTGAAGAATATTCCCTCGAAAATTATGAGTGGATGATTGGTATCAATCAATTGGGTGTGGTATATGGTTGTTTTTATTTTATTCCTGCGATGAAAAAACAACGATCGGGTCATATACTTAATACTGCTAGCGCTGCCGCCATTGGATGTGCCCCAACAATGGGTGCTTATAATATGACCAAAGCTGCAGTAGTTGCCATAAGTGAAACACTATATAGTGAGTTGATGGATTTTAATATTCAAGTGTCTTGTATTCAACCAACTTATTTTAAAACCAATATCAGTCAATCGGCAAGAGGCGGAAACACCATTCAGAAAATCACGCAAAATTTTATTGATCGGTCCGGTCTTGAAGCAGCTCCTGTTGCACAGGAAATTTTACATAGAGCTGGCAAAAAAGAATTGTATATTATCCTTCCAAAATCGGCTCATAAAATGTGGTTGTACAAAAGATTTGCTCCAACTAAATTTAGAAAAATAGTGAAAGAGCAGTTTATGGGGGCCATGAGTAAAGCATTAAAATATTCAAAATAAAAAACAATGAAAGCCAATCAGGTATTTAGTTTAGAAGGAAAAGTCGCTTTAATTACTGGTGCAAGTAAGGGCATTGGAGAAGCGATCGCCAGAATTTTTGCTGCCAATGGAGCTAAAGTAATTATCAATTCCAGAAAACAAGA
>JANOQC010000046.1:0-40708 GCA_031422175.1 Sphingobacteriia bacterium
CTAATTTTCAACTAAGATCGAGTGGAATTATGGATGCAAAATTGTTGTCCATTTCGGGAACAGGAAATGAATATACTGCTGCTGTTTACACAGGAAAAGGAGAGGGATTTATTCAACTAGGAATTGTAAATGATGATAACCTTATTCCTGGTTTACAAGGTCTCCCCTATTTTGATATTGATACTCAATGGATCGATAAAACAGGACCATTTATTAAAAAAGTTTCTATCCCAAATCAGTTGATGAAGGGCGGTGATTCTGTATCCATAATGATACATGTCAATCCAGAGAAAGTTACCTGTAAAATGTTTCAAGGAAATATTAATAATTATGTTATTCAACCAATAAAAAAAGAAACGGATTCTACTTATAGTAGCTATTTTATTTTGCCAACCAACGGAACAGATATTTTAGCAAAAGACCCTATTCCCATATCGATCATTTTACAAGACAGTTTGGGAAATAAAAGTGATCTGTACAATCTGCCAATCGATCAAAATAATGACCCCATTGATTTTAATAAACCTATTCAAGTTTCATTTAATAGCATTTCCGATTCCTTATTAAAAGCTGGTGATACTTTGAAATTAGTACTACAATTTAATGAGCCTGTTATATTGGATGCAAACTCTCCTACCAATTTTATTCCTGTAACCATTGGAACTCGTGTAAAAAATATCCTATATGCTTCAGGCAATAATTCTTCTGTTCTACAATTTCATTATACTATTCTAGCGGGTGAAACAGATAAAGATGGAATTAGAATTGCCTCTTCCTTTTCTGCTAAAAATGTATTGATAAAAGATATTGCAGGAAATACCGCAACCTTATCGATTCAATCGGCGCCAATTCAACACATTAAAGTAGATGCGATAGCTCCAGAATTTACCAATCCCAAAGATACTATCATTACTTTTTGTGCCTCCAATTCAAAATTAACTATCAACGAATTGCTTAAAGTGAATAATAAAGAAACGGATGAATTATTAACTTGGCGTTTGTTTAGTCCACCAAAAGCTTTACTGATTGCTAAATTGATTCATCAACAAAGCAGCACTGCTTCAAGTTTTCTTCCGATAGATTTTATTGTTGAAAATCCGGAATCTTTCAAGGGTATTGACTCCGCCAGCTTTAGTTTATCTGATGGAATTAATGTGGTTGTAAAGAAAATCTATTTTAATTCAATTTCCATTGAAACCAATAATACCATTCAGTCGAATCAAGAAATTTGTACTGGAACAATGCCTTCTGTGCTTATAGGTACAATTAAATCCATCAAAGACAGTTCTGCTATTTATTTATGGGAGCAAAGTACCACTAATGATAGTACTGGATTTACGATTATCAGTGGAAAAAATAATGAAACCAATTATCAACCAACAGCACTATCCAAAACAAGTTGGTGGAGAAGAAAATTGATACTGAATACATGTACAACTATTTCGAATATTGTTCAAATTTCTATGGCAAAAAGCAGTCAGTGGATAGGAAAAATTAGCACTGATTGGAATAACCCTGCTAATTGGTGTGGAAATGCGCTACCATCAGACTCAGCAGATATAATTATACCAACAGGCACTTTTTATTCTCCATTCATTTCTATTGCAACTTCTGTTAGGAGCATACAAATGAATAAAGGCGCTCGTTTACTCATCTCCGGAGTATTATCAATTAGTGATCAACTAATAGCAGACACTGCTTCAGTGAATGCAATAAATGGAGTCATTGTTTTAAAAGGAAATACCCTACAAACTTTGAATGGACATACTTTTGAAAGTAACCGTATTAGCGAATTACAGATCAATAATGGATCAGGAGTTAGCATTAACAATAAAGTAATCATTAGTAAAATCCTATCCTTATCCAAAGGAACCCTTTTCACCAATAATCAATTAACCCTTAGCTATAAGGCACAAGTGGGCGCATCTGCGAATGGTACTGCCATCAATGGTATTGTAACAGTTGAACAAAATTTTGCAATGTTGAATAAAGGGAAATATTTAATTGGGCATCCATTTAACCAATCAATTTCTATCAATCAAATTAGCAATTTGCCCAATCAATTTTTTCATCTTCAATCAAATAATCAAGACAGTAGCAATCTGCTGAAAATATGGCAACCATTCAATATGAATACATCGAATGAAAATAATCTGTGGAAACAATACCAGGGAATTCAATTGCAACTTGAATCAACTAATTCAGCAGCTGATTTAAAATCTGATTTTAAAGGTTCATTGAATCATGGATCACAGGAAATTAAATTAACAAAATGGGGAAACAATGGCTTGAATATTATTGCAAATCCATTTGTAAGTCCTATAAAACTCCATACAGTATCAAAAGGATCTATGGCAGGAAACCATTATTGGATTTGGAATCCTAAGCAAGGCTTGAATGGCGGATATACTGCTATTCCAACCACTCAAAATTATACCCTCAATCCTTTTGAAGCATTTATTGCAGAAGCGCGTTCTAATTCTGATAACCAATTGTTGATTGCAGAAGAAAGTAAAACAAATAATTGGAATAATAGTACCAACATTTCTTATGAAGAAGAAAATAAATACAATGCAATTATTGGACTTTTTTCTGGCAATGTATTTTGGGATCAATTCGTATTGATAGATCATGCTAGCAGTAAAAACATTTTGGACTCAACTGATGCTATTAAATTGCAAAATCCGGATGTGAATTTGTTTAGCTTAAGTGCTGATCTTCAAAAACTATCTGTAGATTCTAGAAGGATCAATAATAATACTAGTGTGCCCATTCAATTAGAGTCTTTTACTAATCAATCTTTTTACTTTAAAGTACTCCAAACTTTTTTACCAAGTGACAATAAATTGGTATTACATGATCGATTAACCAATCAATTTTTAAATTTAATAAAAGATAGTATTTATTATTTTAACTTGGATACTGATTCAACCAAAAATAAAAATAGGTTTGAAATAAGCCAGCTTATTCCTAAAGGAAATATCAATCAACTAGTTCATTATTTAACCATTAAGATTTATCCAAATCCCGTAAATAATGAACTTACTGTTAGCATTAAATCATCTACTGCAGGAAATACTAGTGTTCAGATTTTTTCAAGCGCAGGTATTTTAATGAAAAGTCTCCATATTGGCAATATACAGGCTGGAACTATTCAAATACCAGTTACTGAATTAAATGCAGGTACTTATATTTTACAAGTGATTAATGGAGATCATGAACGATCGCTGAATTTTATTAAACAATAAACAGAAACGCCACAAGTATTTCGGGACGTTTCTGTTTATAAGCTGGCAATCGATCTAAATTTTAACCATCCATTCGTGAAGGTCTGGAGTAAGTCCAGTGCGAATGGCATCAAGTGTATTTTTCAACGCTGGTGCAACTGTCCAAGTTTTGGTATCAAAATGCATCACATAATCTTTGTACTTCAACTCTTTAATCATAGAAATGGTAGCTGCAGTACCAGAACCAAATACTTCCGAAACCAACCCCGCTTTGTGCGCCTCTATTAGTTCATCGATACTAATTTTACGCTCCGATGTTTCTATGCCCATATCTTGCAAAAGCTGTAAAGCACTGTCACGAGTTATTCCAGCCAATATTGTGCCTTCTTCTAAAGATGGCGTTATCGCAATATTGTTGATTACAAAGAATACATTCATCATACCCACTTCTTGTAAATACTTATGTTCAAAAGCATCTGTCCACAATACCTGATCATAACCCAACTCTTTAGCTTTAATAGTTGGATACATACTTGCACCATAATTACCTGCATTCTTTGAAAATCCTACTCCTCCAGTAACTGCACGGGTATATTTTTCTTCAACATAAATACGCATAGGCTCACTGTAATAAGGTCCGGTAGGGCTTAATAAAATAATAAATGTGTATGTTTCAGATGGTTTAACTCCTAACACTGCCTCTGTAGCAAACATGAATGGACGGATATACAATGAATGATCCTTATAAATTGGAACCCAGCTTTTATCTAATTCTAATAAAGCTTTCATTCCATCAATAAAAATTTCTTCAGAAATTGTAGGCATTTGCATTCTTTCGGCTGAAATATTAAAACGCTTCAAATTATCATAAGGTCGAGAAATATATACTTCACCATCTGAATGCTTGTAAGCTTTAACTCCCTCAAAAATTGATTGGCCATAATGCAAAGCTGCTAAAGAAGGTGCTAAAGACAGGGGCTGGTATGGCTTAATTTCAATATTTTGCCATTCACCATTTGCAAAATTAGCTACCAACATATGATCTGTAAAAACATGCCCAAATGCAATATTTTCTAAAGACTGGTCATTCACTCTCGTTTTGATTACCGGGGTAATGTTTATGTCGGTCACTGCGTTCATAGTTTTATATTTGATGCAAATAAACAACAAAAATAAAAAACTAACGCTTGTTATTATTTAAAAATCTTCAAAATGGATAAAATATTACCAGATTTTATACTTGCAGACCTATTTCCGAGTAGTTTGGTGCTAGTTGAGCCTATTAAACCAATTAAAATAGAAACATTAATTATTCAAACTGCAATGGAGCCTAATTTACCTCTTGCTAAAGAAGAATTACAGATAAAAACGCCCTTACAAAAAGAAAAGCTTAGTTCAACAATAATTTCCGATAAATGGTTTTTGGGTAATAATGGCAAACATATTACTATTCTAGTGAGTGAGCCAGATGCAGTTTTTTTACAAGAAAACAGTTTGCAATTTCTAACAAAAATCTTAGGGGCTTGTAAATTGAATTTGGGAGATATAGCTGTAGTAAATATTTTACAAAATTCAACCAGTTTTGAAATTATAAAAAAGGAATTATTGCCAACTACTTGCATTTTATTTGATGTGAAAGCTCAAACAATTGAACTGCCGTTTACTATCCCCTATTATCAAATACAACAATATGGTGGATGTACTTTTTTAATGGCACCTGCAATTACTGCATTTGAAGGAGAAACTACTGAAGCAAAATTAGCTAAAACTAAACTTTGGGTAAGTTTAAAATCTATTTTCAAATTGTAAAATATTTTCAATGCAAATACCTAAGCTCATTTTTGCAACTAATAATTCCAATAAAGTAAAAGAAATTAAATCAGTTGTTGGTGATACAATTAATATTGTCACTTTAATTGAATCAGGCATTGATATAGAAATCCCTGAACCACATGATACACTTAAAGCCAATGCAAGTGAAAAGTCTTCTGTAATACATCTTTTAACCAAAGAAAACTGTTTTAGTGAAGATACTGGATTAGAAGTGGAAGCATTAAATGGTGAACCTGGTGTAAAAAGTGCACGCTATGCTGGGGAAGGTGGGAGTTTTCAAGATAATATTGATTTATTATTAACCAAATTAGTTGGCATATCTAATCGCAATGCACAGTTCAGAACTGTAATTTCATTAATATGGAATGAAAAAGAATATTTTTTTGAAGGTATTTGTAAAGGAAAAATTAACGAAATACAAAATGGCAAAGAAGGTTTTGGCTACGACCCTATTTTTATACCAAATGGATCTAAAAAAACATTTGCAACAATGAGCATGGAAGAAAAAAATAATTTTAGTCACCGAAAAAAAGCAATGACTAAATTAATAACATTTTTGAAAAATATTCAATGAACAGATTAAAAATAAAATTACCAGCATATTTTTCTTTTAGTACAAATCTGACTATTCGATTAAGCGATTTGAATTATGGAGGCCATGTTGGAAACGACGCTATCTTAACTATTATACAAGAAGGTCGTCAACAATTTCTTCAATCTAAAGGCTTTGAAGAATTAAATATAGATGGAAATGGATTAATCATGGTAGATGCAATGATTGAATATAAAAAAGAACTCAACTATGCAGATTCAATTTTAGTATCTGTTATTGCTATTGATTTTGATAAAATGGGGTTTGATTTCTATTATAAAATTGAATTAATAAAAGAGGACCAACTCATTCTTTCCACAAGGGCTAAAACCGGAATGCTTTTGTATGATTATATAAATAAAAAGAAAGTGCCTCTTACTGATAAATTAATAAAACAACTAAGCTAACAAATCGTTCCAAATATTCCAACTTGCCTCGGCTTGAAGCACCAACATTTCATGGCCATTTTGAATAGTAGCGCCTTGTAATTTACCTTTTTGCAAAAAAGTAGTTTCAGCAGGATTATAAATAAGATCAAATAAATGATGTTGTTCCCCTAAACTTTCATAGGGCAATTCAGGAGTATCATTTGTGTTTGGGAACTGACCAACAGGGCTTGTATTTACAATTAAAGTATGGTCTTTGACAACCTGATGATTTAATTGATCATAAGAAAGCTGATTGATAGACGGTTCTCTTGAAACAAATTGAAAATCGATATTCAATTTTTGTAAAACAAAGGCCACAGCAGCAGCAGCCCCCCCTGTTCCCAATATCAATGCTTTCTGATGATGTTCTTGCAAAAATGGTTTTAATGATTTTTCAAATCCAATCACGTCTGTATTGTATCCTAATAATTTTCCCTCTTTAATATAAACACAATTACATGCACCCAATTGCCGAACAGTATCATCTGCACTATTTAAAAAAGTTAATACCTGTTTTTTATAAGGTATCGTGATGTTGAATCCACAAAGCTTTGAATGACTTTCTATGATTTCTGATAAATCATTAATAGTAGGAATAGAAAAAGTAAAGTACTCAGCATCATTTATGCCAAGATCAATAAATTTTTTAGTGAAATACTGTTGAGAAAATGAATGAGTAAGCGGATAACCAATCAAGCCATATGTCCGCATAACTATTTTTTATCGAGGTACAATTCAAAGGTATCGCCTCTTAAACCAATTCGCATTGATTCTAAAGGAATAACTTCATTTGGGGCGATATTTCCGAGATTTACATTACATCCAATCAACTCCAAAAAGTACAATTGTTGTGCTTTTTGAGGGGCTTCCCATATAATTTTATCAGCCGGAATTTGCGTTAAAATCTCTTGAACTAGCCCTTCCCTTACTTCTCCAGTGCCTCTATAAATACCCACATTTCCAGCTTCCCTTGCCTCAGCAATTACATAAGAAGAACCTGCTTCTAGTTCTGCCCTCATTAATTCTATCCATTTATAAGGAGGAATAATATGTGCAGCATCTTTGCTTCCTACTTCACTCAAAACAGTGGCGTGCTTAGTTAGTTTCTCTATGTATCCACATTTCTCTGCATGCGGAATTGTAATTGAACCATCACTAACTTCAATATAATTAATACCGTAATCTTTACATACAGCTATAAAATCATCAAATTGATTTCTAATTAAAAAAGCTTCGAATAAAGTGCCCCCAAAATATATAGGAATATTGTAGGTATGATATAATTCTATCTTCTCTCTAAGATTTGGGGTTACAAATGAAGTTCCAAAACCCAATTTAACTATATCTACATGCGGACCACAAACACTCATGAAATCCTTTACCTGGTTAATACCCAGTCCTTTGTCCATCACCATTGTTAACCCATTATTACGAGGTTGTTTTGTTCTTTCCGGTATTTGAGTAAGATTGAAATTCATAAAATCTATTTATTCAGCCGCAAAGGTACACAAAACCACTGAAATAGGTAATTAGGGGATGTAATAGGCAACTAAAAAATTGCTAAATCTTCTTTCCTTTTTTATACCGAGCGATAATGTCGACCACTTGATTATTTTGTAAAATAGAGGGATTTAATTCAATGAATTTTTTAAGTAATTTAGGCGCTTTATTCATTCCTTCCTCTAATCGCAACAGTGCTTCTTTGGTTTTTCCTATAGCAAATAATGTAGTACTAGCATAAAAATAAAAAAGCGGTTTAGCATCAGTAGCTTTTAGCGCATTCAATGATTGTTCTAATGCTTCTTCAAGAAATTCTGCCTTTAATAAACAACGAATCAATGCCTCCCAACCCGAAGTATTCTTTGGCTTATGCCTAACAACAGTGCCAAAATATTGAATCGCTTCTTTAAACTTATTAAGATTCATTTTGCACTCACCCATAGCTAAATTATATTCTGGAATAGTTCTATGAATTCGCATGGCGTTTTCTAATTGTTTAGAAGCACTTGACCATTGTTCTTCAAGCATATAAGTAACTGCAATTTTATAGTGCAGTTTACTATCATCCGGATTTAAATGAACTGCTTTTTTATAATTAAATCTTGCTTGTGCATTTTTTCCCATACGGTGATAACAGTGGCCAATAGCTTCATATATAACATCTTCTGGTCTGGTTAGTTCCAACACTTTTTCTAACACTTCTATAGCTTCTTTGTATTTTCTCAACCTCAAAAAAGCATCACCCATATTCCGATAAGCGTAATCAAATTTCTCATCAATTGCAACAGCATATTGATATGCATCTATTGATTTTTCATAGAGTTTAATTCCCTGATATGCTGCTGCTAAATTGAACCAAGCCAACTCATTAAAAGGAAATTCATCGATTATTTGTTGGTGGAGTTTAATACTTTCCTCGTTTCTTCCAGTGAAATCTGTCCAAAAACAAATTTTATACAAAGCTTCTTCATTGGTGGGTTCTTCTTCCAAAATCAATTTTAAGCAATCAAACACTTTATCAAATTCTTCATAGTCATCATAAACATCAGCTAATTCAAACAATAAATCCAATCGCTCATCTCCTTCAAATAAATTCAATGCCGATTCTAATAATTCAACCGCTTTAGATTGCTGGTCTAACGCTAAATAAGCATCTGTTTTTAAAATGTATAAATTCAAATCGCTGCTATCAAAAAGTCCAGCAGTTTCTAAAATATCCAAAGCTTCTTGGTATTTTCGTGTTGCTAACAACAAATCGGCTTTTTTAATCATCAAGTTAGAAGAATAGGGGAATTGTTCTAAGGCTATCTCAGCTGCATGCATTGCTTCTGGGATATCGTCCTTCTCATCATAATAGTCGATAATCCGCTCAAAAGCGTCTTCTTCCAAGAAACTGTGTGATCTGCCATGTTTGAGATTTTGGTACTGATTAATCAGTTCCTTCATTTCTTCACGGTCTTCGCGGTAGGGATTTTCTCGCATATGTCTATTGGTTATTCTAATTTAAGCCAATAATTTGAACTTTTTAGTCCTTTTTTTGTCATTTATAGTATTATTAACGTTTTTTATGAAATGTTGATAAAAAATAAAAAAATAGCTAAAAGGAATAAATAGTATATTCGCAAGGTGAAGAAGCAGTTAAAATATCAAAAATGGGTGTTAGCCATTGCGCTTATTATGAGCGTGCAATTGGCGCTCGCTGCGCTTTCTTTCACAGGCATTGTGGATGACAAAGCACGCAATAGCAAATACTCTTTACGGAGCCTAAACTCCTATAACAAGAAAGGATTATCCCTTAATGCCATAAAATCTAGTTTACAATATAATGGTATTCACATTCCCAATGCTACTCCAAGTTTTCAGGGCAATGAAATAAACACTATGTTGCAATACAATAGTGGTAATACTACCTATATTTATCCCTATAAGTTTAAAGTGAAAGTTCCAAAATTCAAGACTCCTTCTTCTTCAAGTCATTAACTAAGTACAAAAATCAATCAAGTATACGATATCCACTTGTTGGAATATCAAATCTAGAAGCGGGAACTGGGTTTAAATTAATTTTTGTAGCAGTATAGATAATTTTTTGCCCTTTTCCTTCTATTGCTTCATATTCTAAAACAAACCCTGGAATATCTTTAAACTGGTATTCAAATTCTCTAACAGATGGCGCAATAGTGGTTGAATAAAATACTGAAAATGAAGTACTGTCTTGCAATTGAAGTATGGCTTTTTTACATTCATAACCTAAAACTTGTTTTACTTCATTTACATATGAAATAACCATTCCATTGAATTTACTATTTTGGGCAGCCCAAGCTTTATTGTCTAGCTTGGTTATGAATTTATTGGTTCCTAATTCACGCATTATTACTGCTTTACCGGTTGTCTTATCATATATCAATGTTTGCAAAAAAGACTTACTCAGCAAATCAACCCTACAATCGTTGCCTTTTATATAAACTATTTTACTACTAGATTTCAATAATTCTACTGTAGCATTATCAATATTTTTGTTGCTATTAATTTGTATCGAATAATTTACAGTGCATTCTGCTACCACCCTGGTTTGAGCAAAAACTACATTCAAAATAAAAAAACTTGTAAATAAGAGGGCTACGTTTTTCATAGAATGAAATTAACTAAAAAACCCCTCCAATTAGGAAGGGCTTTCGGTTCGATCTATTTTTTATTGGTTTTATTTTTCAATTCCTGTACTTTTTTCTGACTATCCATCATTTGCTCATAACGTTCCTGCCATTTACTCTTGGTCTTTGGAGCTTTTCTTTTTTGATCTATTTTGGCTAAAATTTTAGTATGATCGATTATATAATTTTGGATTACAAATTGTAATGCTAATGTAATAATATTAGAAACAGTATAGTACCATGTTAATGCAGAAGGAAGACTATTAAATATGAATAATAACATGAATGGAAAGATATATGGCATATACTTTAACGCAGGATTATCCTGTGTTGGTGTCATACTCATATTATAAATAGAAATTAAAAAACTGGTTATTACAGCTGTAATGGTAAATAAACTAATATGATTACCAAATGCAGGAATCATAAATGGCAAGGTTGCAATTGAATCATAAGAAGACAGGTCTTTACTCCATAAAAACTCCTGACCCCTTAAAGCAATATTAGAATTGAAGAAACTATACAAAGCAAAGAAGATTGGAATTTGTAAGAGTGCTGGAATACAACCTCCCAATGGATTCACTCCAGCTTCTCTGAATAATTTCATTTGCTCCATCGCAAAACCTTGTTGATCATCACCAAATTTTTTCTTTAAGGTATCCAATTCGGGTTTCATTGCTTTCATTTTAGCACCACTTAAATAACTGCTATAAGTTAACGGAGCCGTAACCAGACGAATAAATAAAGTGAGCAATAATACAACCCATCCGTAATTTTTTACAAAGCCTGCAAAAAAGTCAAATACATTCATAATGATGTATTTATTTATAGGGCGTACAAAAGAGTACATATCTCTACCTAAGTTTACAATTTTATCCATTTCTGGAGCTTGCTTACTAAGAAGTTTATATTCACTAGGGCCAATAAAAAATTGAAAAGGAATAACAATAGATGCTGCTGGCAGCACTTTCATTTGTAAAGAAGTAGCCGTAGTTGCTAATTCATTGGATGTATCTGTTTTCCGAGCCCATTTAATGCTACCACTAGTAAAGCTGTTTCCAGCAATCAATGTGTTATTAAAAAATTGCTGTACTACCGAAACCCATTGAATTGGTTTTTCAAAATTGTGTTCTTCCTTAGAAGAAATATAATCAAATTCATTGCCTTCTGAAAAACAGATATTAGATACCTGACGCTCATAAACAGCAGTCCGTTCCATTTGACGAGTTCCTACATTCCAATTTAAATTTAATGAACCATTTGATAAAAGTTGATCCGCCCCATTCATGATCAATTTCCAATCAATCATAAAACTATTGGGCTTAATTACAAATTGATGCTCAACATGCTGACCATTTGCTGCATCTATTGTAAACTTAATTAACTGACTGTTGTCATTTAATTTTTCTGCTGTGCCTGCACTAAAAAATAAAGTTTCTGAACTTGCGGATTGACCTGGTGCTGTATTAATTGTATAGCTCACAACATTATTATCAGCTAATACTACTGGACTGCCATTGCCGTCTTTATAATTTTTCAGTACAATTTTTTTGATCTGAGCACCCTTATTAGTGAAAGTTGCAATCAATAACTCATTCTCAATAGAGATCAATTTTTCAGAACCTATTGCAGCATTGGTAAAATTACCTGCAGTTGCTTTTCTTACAGCCGTATCTCTTTTTAATGAATCTATTTTTGCTGTAATATTATCTAGCACTTTTACTTTAGAAGCAGCAACTTTAGAAAGTGAATCTTCTTCTCTTTGCTTTAATTTAAGTACAGCATTTTGTTGTTGACCAGTATACCAGAAATAAAGAATAAACAATGCCCCTAGTAACACAAATCCAATCACCGAATTTTTATCCGTCTTCATATTCCATTTTATTGAGCGGCAAAGGTAGTAATTGCATCGACAATTGTGAATTAGAACTTAGATAGTAGTTAAAATACCTATAAAAAGCGCTTTTTTTTATCAAATACTGAATTTTCGTTGTTTCTTTGGCCTTCTTTACAACCATCAACCAACCGATTTTTTTATATTTTTTAATGAACTCAGTTCAAATGTGTTGTTATGTTGGTAAAATCATTCCCTTCCAAAAGAAGAAAAATACTGTGGTGGCTTGCTACAGCCGAAGAAGACCTTTTAGCTGATTGTTTAGTTGATCAAAACAGATTTGCCATAATTGGCTTATTGGTATTGGGCACTTGGGCTTTTGCCAGTTTGGCTTGGATGTATTTTTTTAGTACAGTGGTTAGCCAGTGGTGGGTTGCTGTAATGTTGGGATTATTTATGGGTTGGATCATTTTACAAATAGATAGGGCATTGATTAAAGGGATCGGTGGATCTAGCAAACAAAAAATCACTCCTATTATTGTTAGAGGAATATTGGCCATCTCCATTGGATTATTTATGGCTCAACCTGCATTGCTTTTTTTATTCGACAAAGAAGTAAAGGCTCAGGTTTCTTTAGACAATGAAAAAAGAAAGCAGTCTAAATTGATTGAACAAGAAAAAAATAATCAACTTGAAAGAAACAGGTTGGTTCAAATACAAAAAATAGCTAAAGAAGAACTCAATAAAAGATATTCAGAAGTAGCAAATGCAAGAGAGGCATTTATTAGAGAAACAGATGGAACTGGTGGAAGCAAAAAAATTGGCTTAAAAGCAATAGCCTTAACCAAACAAATGGCATACGAAAAATTGGAGGAAGAATATCAAGTTCAAAAAAAAGAGTTATTCCCCAAAATCGAATATGCAGAATCAGGATTAAAAACACTTGATAAAAAAATCAATGAAGAACAAATTGTATTCCAATCTTTATTGAATAATGGCTTTATAACTAGAATAGAAGCACTAAGTCATTTGGTTCAAGGCAACAATGCAGTTGCTTTTAGGTACTATTTATTGGTTGCATTATTAATGCTAATAGAATTAATGCCTGTAATTGCAAAACTCCTAATCCCAGAAGGTAGTTATGAATTAAAAGTGCAACTAAGGCTGGAAATGGAAAAACAAAGAGAGTACAATAATCAAGCACTAATTAAAGCATTTTTCGAACAATCCTATCTAGCAAGAAAAGATAAAATGGAATCTACTTTATTTGCATGGAAAAATAATTCTAATTCAAGCTTTAAAGAAAAATGGGAATCATTCAACAATGAACTTATCAGCTAAATAATAGCATCCTTCATAGAAGACGATTTCATACTACTTTTTTGTTCATTGTATTTTTTTGCAGCATCAATAAATCCAACAAATAATGGTGCCGGACTTTCAACGGTACTTTTTAGTTCTGGATGGTATTGTACTCCAATAAAAAATGGGTGATTGGGTAATTCAATGATTTCAACTAATCCTGTTTCATTATTTTTTCCACTGGCTAACATTCCCGCTGCTTCAAATTGTTCTAAATAATCATTATTAAATTCAAAACGATGTCTATGCCTTTCGGTAATTGAAGTTGTCCTATAAATTTGATGTGCTAAACTTTCTTCTTTGATTTCACAAGGGTAAGCCCCTAAGCGCATTGTACCACCCATCATTTTGATTTTCTTCTGCTCTTCCATCATATTGATAACAGGGTATTGAGTATTGGCATCCATTTCGGTAGAATGTGCTTCTTTTAATCCTAAAACATTTCTTCCAAATTCAATTACTGCCATTTGCATTCCTAAACATATCCCGAAAAATGGCAATCCATTTTCGCGGGCGTATTTAACCGCAATAATTTTACCATCAATTCCTCGATGTCCAAAACCAGGTGCAACCAATAATCCATCAAACCCTTGTAATTTCTCTCCAACATTTTCATTAGTTATAAATTCGCTATGAACATTAACTACCTGCACTTTCACTTCATTCATTGCACCAGCATGTACAAAACTTTCCAAGATAGATTTATAAGCATCTTGTAGTTCAATGTATTTGCCAATCAACCCAATGGTAACTTTACTACGAGGGTACTTTAATTTATCTAAAAATCCCTTCCATTTTTCTAAATTGGGTTCTGCATAATTGGTGATATTCATTTTCTTCAAACAAATCAAATCGAGTTTCTCCCGCAACATTAATAAAGGAACTTCGTAAATGGTACTGGCATCCATAGCTTCAATAACAGCTTCTTGTTTTACATTACAGAATAAAGCAATTTTTCTTTTGATATCATTATTCAAAGGCTCTTCTGTTCTGCATACCAAAATATCTGGATGAACTCCAGTTTCGCTCAACATTTTTACACTGTGTTGTGTAGGTTTAGTTTTTAATTCTTTGGCCGCTTTTAAATATGGAATAAGGGTAAGGTGCACTACCATTACATCTTCCTCAGGTAATTCCCATTGTAATTGACGAACAGCTTCAATAAATGGTAAGCTCTCAATATCACCAACTGTTCCACCAATTTCTGTTAATACAACATCGTATTTATCGTCTTTACCAAGCAATAACATTCGGTGTTTAATTTCGTCTGTGATATGTGGAACAACTTGCACCGTTTTCCCTAAAAACGCACCCGCTCTTTCTTTATTAATGACTGTTTGATAAATTCTACCTGTAGTAACATTATTGGCTTGGGTTGTAAAAATATTTAAGAATCGCTCATAATGGCCAAGATCTAAATCTGTTTCTGCACCATCTTCCGTTACATAACATTCACCATGTTCATAAGGATTCAATGTTCCTGGATCTACATTGATATAAGGATCAAATTTCTGAATTGTTACTTTTAAGCCTCTGGCTTGTAATAATTTTGCTAGGGAAGCGGCAATAATGCCTTTACCCAAACTACTTGTAACGCCTCCTGTAACAAAAATGAACTTAGCCATATAAACAATTTAACAACCATTAAATAATAAAAGTCAGAAATCGCATACTGAAATAACTATTTACAGCATTTGAATAATCCGTTATTAGATCAATTCTTGAAATCAACAAAATAAGAACAAAACAACCTTGGAATTTGGAACTGAAATAGTTCTGAGGTTGTACAAACCTACAGCAAATAATTAATTCCAAAAAATAGTCCTTTGAAATAAACCATAGTTGAAAGAAAGTGTTAATTTAAAGTGTAAATCTTATACTATTTATGAAAAAAATACTTTTAATCGCATTTGCAGCCCTTTCAACAGCTGCGTTTTTGGCCAATACCAACAAAACTCCCTCTCCTAAAATGCTCAGCCCTTACTGTTATGAGTCTTGTTTTAGTGGTGATATTAGAGAACAATTCAAAATTGAAACCAATACCCCAGAATTTGCAGCTTTACATGAAAATCCTACATCCTTTATTTTAGAAAATCAAACCGGCAATACCATTCAATTTCAAAGTCCAGATGGTAAAGAAGCAAGCGCTTATTTCATTAAAAGCAAGAAAAAAACCAAGAACTGGATTTTTGTTATCCAAGAATGGTGGGGGCTAAACGATCAAATAAAGAGAGAAGCAGAAACCCTTTCCGCAGAATTAGGTGATGTAAATATTATGGCATTGGATATGTATGATGGAAAGGTTGCTGCTACTGCAGATAGCGCTATGAAATTGATGAGAGGAGTTACCACTGAAAGACTAGAAAGCATTGTGAAAGGTGCAATTGCTCATGTTGGTGAAGATGCAAAAATATTCACTATTGGCTGGTGTTTTGGTGGAATGTGGAGTTTACAATCTAGTTTATTAGCTGGCAAACAGGCCGCAGGATGCGTAATGTATTATGGTAGACCGGAAAATAATCTGGAAAAATTAAAAAACTTGAACTGTGAAGTAATTGGATTTTTTGGAAATAAAGATCAAAGCCCTTCACCTGCAGTTGTTACTAAATTTGAAGCTGATATGGTTGCTATAGGAAAGAAAATCACTACCAATAAATATGAAGCAGGTCATGGATTTGCAAACCCAAGCAATCCAAGTTTTAATAAAGAAGCAACAGAAGATGCTCATCAGAAAACTATTGCATTTTTGAAATCAAAATTGTAATTAAAAAATTCTGCGTTTGCTACATGTTCTGTATGATTTTTTTATAACTAGTAACAATACCTTTAATCAAAGAAGAGCTAAATCCTTGGTGCTCCATCTCATTTAAGCCAGCTATAGTACATCCCTTTGGAGTAGTTACTTTGTCTATTTCTTGTTCGGGATGTGTGTTTTTTTGTAATAATAATTCTGCAGCTCCTTTTACGGTTTGTGCTGCAATTAATGAAGCTGTTGCTGCAGAAAATCCAATTTCTATACCTCCTTGTATATTGGCTCTAATATACCGCATTGCATAAGCTGTTCCACATGCCCCTAAGACAGTGGCAGCATCCATCAATTTTTCTTCAATCAATACAGTTTTTCCTAATTGGTTAAAAAGTTGTTTAACAAATTCAGTTTGAACTGGTGTTACTTTACTTCCATTGATACATGTCATACTTTCCTGAATGGCAATTGCAGTATTCGGCATGGCCCTAAATACCGGAAAATCAGCTCCAACAATTTCTTGTATTTCGTTAATCCAAACACCGGTTACCAAACTAACCAATACATGTTTGTCTTTTTTAAGAAATGGCACAATTTCTTGAAGTACTTCTTTAATTTGAAAAGGTTTGATTGCCAAAATAATCCAACTGGCTTTTGATACAGCTTCACAATTATTACTACTAACCATTACCCCTTTTGCTACCAATGATTTTAGCGTATCAGTATTTCGTTTAGTAACAATAATATTTTGAGGCTCACTAAAAGTACTATTCACTAAGCCCTCTGCCATTGCAGTACCTAAATTACCACCACCGATAATTGCAATTGTATTTGCCATAAATAATAAAATTAATAATGACTACCTTTTGCTATATAATTCCGAACGTAGTCATCTACTCCTGATTCCAAAGAATAAAATGGTTGATTATAGCCTGCTTGATGTAATTTATCCATTCCAGCTTCAGTAAAATATTGGTACTTATCTCTAATATCCATTGGCATATCAATGAATTGAATATGTGGCTCCAGATCTAAGCCTTTGAAAGTAGCATTTACTAAATCTATAAATGTTCTCGCTTTACCGGTACCTAAATTATATATCCCATTCAAGCTAAATACTTCATTCATCATTTTTTCCATCATCCAAAAAATTACTTTCAAAACATCTTTTACATAAATGAAATCGCGTAATTGTTCACCATCATTAAAGCCTTCTTTATGGCTTTTAAACAACTTCACCAACCCGCTAGATTTAATTTGATTGAAGGAATGCCAAATCACACTGGCCATCCTTTTTTTATGAGATTCGTTTGGGCCATACACATTAAAAAATTTCAATCCTGCCCAAAAAGCTGGCTGATCCATTTGTTGCAATGCCCACTTATCAAACTCATTTTTACTTATACCATAAGGATTGAGCGGAATTAAATTTGTAATAGTAGCATGATCATCCTTGTAACCAAAAACACCATCTCCATAAGTGGCTGCACTTGAAGCATAAATTAATGGCAATTGGTGATCAACACAATAATTCCAAATTGATTTAGAATATGCCAAGTTTAATTCAACATGAACTGCATAATCAAATTCGGTTGTATCTGTTCTTGCTCCAAGGTGAATAACAATATCAATTTTAGGATTATGTTCTTCCAACCAATTGAATAAATTATATCGTTCAACAATTGTTTCAAAAACTTTCGTCTCCCAGTTTTTTCTCTTTTCTTCTACTCCAAAGTCATCTACCAATATCAGTTTACTAAACCCTTGATCGTTTAAATATTGAACCATGCAACTTCCTATAAATCCTGCGGCTCCTGTAACCAATATTTTATTATCCTTATCCATTGTATTTATTGAATCAACTTTTCAATTGCAGTGTCATATTGCTCTTTCCATTGATTGATATTGCCCCAATTTTCTCCACTTACTTCTATTATTCCTTCAGTTACAGTTCCTAATAAAGTACATACTATACCTGCAGCTTTAGAGGCATTCATCAAAGCATCCAATTCAATTGAATTAACAGAAACTACAATTCTTCCTTGAGCTTCTCCAAACCAATAAGCATCTTTTCTAATTTCTATTGAAGGATCAACGGTAAATCCTTTGTTCCCAGCAAAGCCACTTTCTAATAAAGTAATTAATAAACCACCTTCGCTAATATCGTGTGCAGCATTAATTTTCTTTTTTTGAATAAGATCATACACAAACTGTTGGGTATTGTATTCTTCATCCAAATTAAAATAAGGTGCAGGAGAAAACTGAACTTTCTTCAACTTATGCAAATATTCACTTGATGCAATATCGTTATGTTGTTGACCAATCAAACATATTTGGTCTCCTGCATTTTTGAAATGAAGGGTCATTGCAGCTTCAACATTATCCAAAATACCGACCATTCCTATTGTAGGTGTAGGATATACTGGGCCATCAGGATTTTGATTATAGAAACTAACATTACCACCAGTTACTGGGGTATTGAATTTTTTGCATGCATCTCCCATTCCAGTAACAGCATGTACAAATTGAAAATACACTTCAGGATCATATGGATTCCCAAAATTCAAACAATTGGTTACTCCAATTGGCTCTGCACCACTACAAACAATATTTCTAGCAGCTTCTGCAACAGCAATCATTCCTCCAATATAAGGATTGGCATATACATATTTGCTATTACAATCTACAGTCATTGCCAATGCCTTTCCAGTGCCCTTTGCCAAAACAATTGAAGCGTCACTTGGGTTATTGGTGCAAAGATTAGCTGCACCAACCATACTGTCATATTGAGTATAAATCCAGCGCTTGCTAGCAATATTTGGCAACGTGATTAATGATTCAGCAATTAATTTAACATCGGTAATATCATCAATATCTGCAATACTAAATGCATTGATTTTTTCGAAATAAATGGGCTCATTGTATTCTCTGGTGTATTGAGGTGCTCCACCACCTAGTACCAATTCATATGCAGGCAATTCTGCCTCTAGTACTCCATTCATATAAAATTTTAGTAAGCCATCATCAGTTACATGACCAATAGTACTTGCACTCAAATCCCATTTTTCAAATACAGCAACCACTTCTGTTTCTCTTCCTTTTTCAACTACCATCAACATTCTTTCCTGACTTTCACTTAAGAGTAATTCCCAAGCTTTCATATTTTGTTGACGTGTTGGTATTTTTTCTAAATCGATATGCATGCCCACTTCTCCTTTTGCACTCATTTCTGCTGTACTGCAAATAATGCCAGCTGCACCCATATCTTGCATACCCACAACAGCACCAGTAGTTAATACTTCTAAACAAGCTTCTAATAATTTCTTTTCCTGAAAAGGATCTCCTACTTGAACTGCTGGCAATTCTTGAACACTATCATGTGTAATATCAGCACTTGCAAAACTTGCTCCACCAATACCATCCTTTCCAGTTGCACTTCCAACATAAATAACTGGATTACCAGTACCTTTTGCTGTTGCACTTACCATATCACCAGCTTTCATAATTCCAACACTCATTGCATTTACCAATGGATTGGTATGATAACAGTCTTCAAAATAAACTTCTCCTCCAACGGTAGGAACACCAAAACAATTTCCATAATGTCCTATTCCTTTCACAACCCCTGATAATAAGTGCTGTGTTTTTTTTTCTTTTAGATTTCCAAAACGTAAACTATTCATTGAAGCTATGGGTCTTGCACCCATAGTGAAAATATCTCTTTGGATTCCACCAACTCCTGTTGCAGCTCCTTGAAATGGTTCGATAGCACTTGGGTGATTGTGGCTTTCTATTTTAAATACCACCCCAAAACCATTTCCCATATCCATAAGCCCTGCGTTTTCTTCTCCTGCAGCAACCAACATTCTCCCTCCATCGCGTGGCAATGTTTTTAACCATTTGATGGAATTTTTATAACTACAATGTTCACTCCACATGCCACTAAAAGCACATAATTCAGTGAAATTGGGCGTTCTATTTAATTTTTTTTGGATTAGCTCAAATTCTTCAGCAGTTAAACGGAGCTGTTGAGCGGTTTTTACAGTGATTTCCATATTGCCACGAAGTTAAGAAAGTACATTAAACAGACCATACTAAGTTTTTATTAGATTATCTAAAATTGAAAAATAATTAGTAATGGGTATTTTAATATTGATAACTAAAGAATCATTCAAAATGAGCATACCAATCAGTTGGTATTTTAATATTTTTTAAAAAAAAGCTGATTATTTATAAATAACTGTAAGTGAGCTAATTATAAAATAAAATAGCCCCAATTTTTTGTTTGAATATATACCAAACGAGGCTGATTTTTCGTTAATCCTATAGGATATGGCATATTTTCATAACAGAATCTGCAAATCCTTTAATCCCGCCCTATTGTAAACAATTAATTAACGTTTACTAAATAGGACTATATGCTGAAGAATTTTACACAATATCTAGGGTTCATCATACTTTTTCTTGTCTCTGTAAATTCGATTGGTCAATACCAATATTTGGGCACTTATGATAGTCAAGGAAAACCCAATTATTTATTACCAACAAGAGATATATTAAGTCAACCGTTTTTAAGTAAAATTAGTGCCTCTTTACCTGAACAAAGACCCGTACCAACTTATAATCCACAACTAATTGCTGAAGGCAGAACGGAAACCATAGAAGTGAAATGTGCCTCGGATGTATGGATAACATTTGTTGATGAGGGTGCTGGTTATAGGAATGCCCTAGGATATTACACATTTAATACAGATAGTCCACCAACTTCAGCACCGCTTGCAAATCAAATTAAAATCATTTTCCCAAATGCATCTAAAAACGGTGCTGGCGGCGCAATGACTCCAGGAGACAAAGTTTTCTTAGGAAATTTTCCTGTAAAAACTGGTATTGGATTTGTACTAA
Organism: Sphingobacteriia bacterium; assembly: GCA_031422175.1. GTDB lineage: Bacteria > Bacteroidota > Bacteroidia > Chitinophagales > Chitinophagaceae > Sediminibacterium. The sequence continues at coordinate 21,073 of JANOQC010000046.1, forward strand.
TGGCCGATGGATGGAATGGCTCTATTGTTACTCCAGGGAACTGGGTTTTGTATTCAAATTCATTTATGAATCCAGAACCAATTGTATCAAATAAAAAACATACTGTCTTATTAAGAGATTCTAGCACCAATAGAGTAGTAATTGGTTTTGAAGATATCAGAAGAGACAATAATGGATGTGACAATGACTTTAATGACCTATTATTTTTTACAACTATAAATCCCATTGATTGTTTAAATAAAATGGATAGTATACCCGACTTAACAATTGATGGTAGAATTTCATTTTCCGGAAATACAGGTGGACTGGAAAGTAAAAGTTTAGGCGACAAAATTGCCAAAAGAATTTATGGTAAATTATTACAAGGAAGTAATGGTGAAGTAAGCTATCAAAATATGCCAATACTCCAAAAAGAGTCAAGAATAATTAGAAGCAATTCGACTTCATCTAGTAATAGTTTGAGATTGGACGATTTAATGCCCACTCGTATTCTAGATTCTGGCTATACAGCATATGTAACAACGCCTACAGACATCCCTTTTATCACTAACGCAAAAGAAGTGAGGTCGGTAGACTTCACCAAAGATGGCACTTGTAAAGCAGTAGCTTTTGCTACAAAAACACAAGGTGTTATGTATGATCATACTAAGCCAATGTGTGATAGATTAAAAGGTGCTGAATTATTGAATGTGGAGAATTTCATGTTGAATAATTTAAATTTTGTAAGATATACTTTACAACAATCAACCGGCAATATTGAATATGCCATGAGTTTTTCAGTTGGTCAAAAAATCGGTAGAAACAGTTTCTCCTTCCAATCGAATTGGTTGAATAAAGATTATGTAACTGAAGATGTTCTGATTAATTACCAAGTTTGGGGAGCTGCACCCTATTTATGTATTGATATGGCATTAGAAATTTTGAGTAAACTAAATTCCATCTTGCCAGTTCAACAGTTTGTAGCTTCTGCAGAATTACCTAAAACGTATTTTACTAGTGGAAGTAGAAATGGAACCAATTTAAAATTATCCATCAACAATCAAAGCATATTTAGCAGTGGATATTTTGAAGTAGAAGAGAAGGCAAATGAATTGGCTTCAATTAAAACAAAAAGAACTGTTCCTTTTAATTTAAATTCATTCAATAAATCAACTATTACATTTCCAATGAGCGATGTTTTTGAAAGCAATATATCAATGTACATCAACGGAAAATTACAAGATCAGGTTTACATGAGTGATGGAACTTGGGGAATTGATTATGATTCTACTAAAACAGTTGTTAAAGAGTTTAGTATTATCAATGATACTGCAAAAGGGATTGCTTTAGGCGACTATCCTGTATTTAGAAATGTGAAAATTCAAGCAACTACACCTAACTATGTAACAGCATACAAAGTATTGAAAGGTGCAGGTGTTGCAGTAGACTTGAGAGAATATAAGACATTGGTATTTACTGCAAAAGGAGATGCAAAATTAAAAATCACTTTGGCAAAAAATACAATCAACGATTTTGAAAAGCAATTTAAATACTCCACTCCTATAGGAAAAGAGCTGAAAGAATATAGAATAGATTTAAGTAGTTTTAAGTCAAGTAATGCTAATGCGGTATTTGAAGCCAATGACATTGTAACAGTAGTATTTGCATTTGAAACTTTTAATGGAAAATCAACTACAATAGATGCTGCCATCAACAATATTGCATTTTCTAAAAAAGCAGCTGAGGAAGTAGCTATAGCACCTAATTCAATGATCAATGTGTTTCCTAATCCTGCAAAAGGTGGAAAGTTTACAGCTAAGTTCAACAGTGAAGTGACCACAACTGTTACTATTAAAATAACTGATGGCGCAAGTGGAAAAGTGTTGTTTACTAAAGATATAAATGCAGTGAAAGGTGAAAATCAGGTTCCAGTACAAATGAGTAATATACAAGGTATATCCATGAGCATTCTCACAATCGAGGGTAATGGAATTAAATTGAAACCACAGAAAATATTTGTACAACAATAAAATTTTAGGACTTCAATAGAATTAGCCTCCGGTAAAAATGGGGGCTTTTTTTATACGTTAAATTCAATCATGAATTTAACCAATGCAGCAGGTGAATTTAATTTTAATTTGTGCATAATATTTTTACGATGCGTTTCAACCGTATAAATACTCAAGTGTAATTTCTCTGCAATTTGCTGATTCGTATACGTTTGCTTCAAATAATAAACAATTTCTAATTCCCGCTTTGTTAAATTGAATTTGTGCAAGAAAGTATCTAATTTTTTGAACGCATCAGGCAGATTCTCTTCTTTTCCAAGAATAAAAACAGATTCGCCTCCTGCTACTTTTTTAATTGCAGATGAAAGTTCTTCTTTACTACTATTTTTTAAAATATAACCATCCGCTCCTGCTTTCTTAGCTTGCTCAATTAATTTTGCATCACTGTATGCAGAAAGCATTAAAACCCGAACTGTAACAAATGATTGTTTAATATATTTTATAGTGTCTAAGCCGTTTAGGTTTGGCATATTTACATCCAGCAAAATCAAATCAATGTCTGGTTGTTGAGTAAGCAAATACAGTAATTGTTTTCCATCATTTGCAATACCCGCAATATTTATAGTAGGTTCAGTTCCTAAAATCATCTTCAAACCCTCCACAAAAAGTGGGTGGTCATCAGCAATCATTAATTTAATTTTTTCGCTCATAAATAAAATTCAATATACGTCATTTATTGAAAGGAACAAACAATGGACCAACAAAACATGGGTAAGATTTTATTTTATATACCCCTTGCTCATAATAAGTTTCAGCCCAACAATATTTTGATCCTGGGGTATCGTCATTCCTCATTTGTGGCACATACCATAAAACTAAATCAGTGTTAATGATTTTCTCAGGACTTGGTTCGATGAATTTTTCTGGACCTTGGTGGTAATCGTTGTTACAACATGGTCCAATGGTAACTAAATCAGTTTCCCCTTCATTTTTATCTAAATGATTTTTAGTAATGTATAGATAGGCATTATCGCCTCTTCCACTATCTTTAAATTGACCCTTACCTGGTTCTATTAAAAATCCATTATTATCGCTTGTTTGAAGCTTATATTGAAATCCCTTGGGAGAATAGGCTGTTGTTGGTTGTTGTAATTGCCATTTTTCCGTATCCCAAATATTCCATTCATTCTTGCCCCACTCATAAAAAGTCTGCTTATTGCCAGCAAATGAAATTCGCATTACTGGTCTATAAATACCATTATTACCGCAGCCCCTCCCTAAACTCGCGCATACCATTCTGAATTGCCCATTTTTATAAAAGAAAAATCTTTGAGAATAACTGTAGTTGCAAGCAATTGGCCATAGCTCACTAAAGAACCGCTGCTCTAACATAAAACCAACAGTGCTATCTCCTTCTATAATATCAGCTATGATTGGAGGATCTGTTGCTACTACTGCAGATTGACTAAAAATTGGACAACCAACTGCATCGCTATAGCCAAAACCTTCTGTGCCAGAATAACTAACATGCCAGTCTACTAACTTAGCATTATTGATGATTTTATTGGATTTAAAGCTCACATTGCTAATCATTAAGCCATCGGATGCAGTTAATACATAATCCACAGACCAGTTGTTTTTATTAACGGTATTCACTTTTTCACAAAAGCAATCGGCCATATTTTCATTCTGCATTTTTCGTTCGGTTACCACTAAACTTTCTGCATCTTTTCCTACATTGGTCCACCTTAGCCCAACCAATCGATTATCGGTGAGATCCACAATAGCCCACAAAGCTTTGTTGCCTTTAACAAAGGTTGGGGCTACACATAAGTGCTGAGACCGCTCACATTTAGTTCTATTCAATGCAGTTTTAGTACTAGACATAATAGACATATTTGCCGAAGGTTTGAAACCGAGCGCCTTCTCTACTTCAGGAGAATTAATGGCAATATTTACTGCTAGTTTAGCAAGTCTTGATGGAATATCTGGCTGCATTTGAGGATAATGATCAACGCTAATCATTTTGTAAGTAATAGTGTTGACTATTCCAATAGTAGTTAAATTCAATGCATAATTGTACATTTCAATTCGCATCAAAGAACCAGATAAATTTACTACCCCCTTTCTAATATCCCCTGGTCTGGCAGGATATACACCAAAAATTTCATTCCATAAAGGTTGATTCGTTTTTCTATCGAAAATATACTTAATAAAAAAAGAATCTTGCAAAGCAATATTTTGAGCCAACATAGTTCTTTCATCAAATTTATCTGTATAATATTTTACAGGAATATTGTCTTTTATTATCGAATCAATTTGCCTTTTCCGGTCAAGAATAAAAGAGGATGTATCTGTTTTTTTATTTGTAAAAACTGCTTCTTTAAATTCGCTTAAAAATATAGCATCATTGAGTTTTACTTTACTATTTGCAATTTTTTTTTGTTGTGCAAATGCTGCAAATACATTCATCAACAAAACCAATAATAGAAAACATTTTTTTATTCCAACCATTGCATTATTCATTGAAAGGGTTTCGTAATTGTTTGTTTTTAAAATAACTTGTATCTGTAAGTGTAGCAAGAAATTCTATCAATTCAATCTGCTCATTATTGGTTAAAGTAAAGCCTTTTATTAAAGCAGATTTATTTTTATTTTTACTGCCATCCCCTTTATTTTCATTGGTCTCAATTAGCCGCCCCCCCCGTTTATAAATTTGTATCATTTGTTCTATTGTTTCAACTGATCCATCATGAGCATATGGTGCTGTAAGCATTACATTCTTCAATGAGGGTACTCTAAACTTTCCTTTGTCATTGCTATTTTTAGTTCTCTCAAAAAGGCCTTGGTCTGAAGATGGATATGATCCATCCAAATTATATAAGCCAGTATTGAAGTATAATAATTTTTGTTGAGAAACATTCAAAAAATGACATTTATAACAACCCAGCTTCTCAGAATTAAACAACGCTAAACCCTTGATCGCATTTTCATTGATTGATGTTTTATTGCCCCTTACATAACGATCGAAGGCGCTATTTTGAGCAGTCAATTGATTTTCAAAAGCCTCAATGGCAATTTGAAAATGTACAATTGTAAAAGGGTTTTTTTCACCCGGAAAAGCACTATGGAAAAGGGTTTGATAAAAATCTATACTTTTAAACCTATTAATTATTTCCCCTTCATGATTGCTCCAACCCAATTCCTTTGGATGTTCATTAAATAAAGGAAAAACCATTTGTTCTGTAAACCCATTAATAGAGCTATCACCCAAAGTAAGTGCTTTTAAATATTTTGAATTGATGAGAGAGGGTGCATTTCTGCTCACATTTTCTCCATCTGCACCTACTGATTTTCTATATCCATCTGAAAATGCAAACTCAGGATCATGACAGGATGCACAGGATTTTGTTTGATTATAAGACATCCTAGCATCAAAAAACAAATACCTGCCTAATTGAATTTTATTTTTGTTGAACGATTTGATGGGTGAAGAAAAAAGCCTAACTATATTAGATGAAAAAAATATAGTCAATACTAGAAAAAAAAATATCCTCCACTGCTTTATCATTGGCTTATTTATAATCAACAAGTTCCCATTTTTTGTTAGATTGATTCCACTTAAAGGTATACACAGTTTCCGGCTTTTCACTTGATGCCTGCAAATTATAATTGAAAGCAACTCCATTAACAATCAAAGCGCGATCAATCATTTTTATTTTTCTTGCTTTATCATCACCACGTGGCCCAAACCCTTCTATACTAAGCTCTTTACGTGATTTTGACTTTATTAATTTACGTTGTTTATTAATTGGCATAGAATGAATTTCTCCATTTCTTGCACTTCCAAAATACAAACGCTTTTGCATATTTTCATCGTATGCAACAGTAAGGGCAATTACATCTTTTTTATTAAGCGTATCGATTATTTTTTTTGTGTTTACATCAATTAAATAAACAACCCCTTTTTGATTATTTCGATCAGAACCGGAGACTGAAGAAGCCATAAGTAAATTAGCAGTACAATCGTATGCTACTCCCAATAATCCAAAAGGATTATTAGAAGTTATTTTTAAACTATAGGGTAATGTTAGCCATTCATTCAAAACACCTGTATAAGCATTCAATTGATAAATAGTATTTAGCTTTTCAAGTGGATTATACAACATTGAAATTAATGGAGTTGGTATGGTATATGCATTTCCATTTATATCAAAAGCTATTGTTGAAAGATAACCAACCGTTTTCCATGAATCAGCTTGATAAATTGATTTTTTGGGATTTGATGGAATGGGTGATTTTTGACCATCTAATTGTTCAAATTCAATTAGGGAGATTCCAATAAGCTTTTTTTCACTTGTACTTAAAGCTGTCCATAATGGATTGAATCCCAGTGTTTTTATAAAATCAGGTTCCTTTTGGCATGGCTGGATAGCCGTTTGAGATACCAAGTTGTTGGGAATTGTAAAAAAAAATAAAAAAATAATATTGATACATATAAACAAATACCTATGTGTTAAAAGACTGACTTTTTTTATATATACGTTTTTTATTGTATGTATATTCATTTGTATTTTAATATGTAAATAGTAAATTTATACAATAATTTCAAAAAATTTCACAAAAAAAGAAAAAAATACTGGAAATTAGCCAATTTAATATACCAATTAGTTGGTATAAATCAATATCCATAAGGATTGCGACTGAAAATTATAAATGATTTTATTCGATTTTGCGTTAACTTTACCACGGGTGTAGTAATATAACTACAAATAATGTTTTTAATCACACAATAAATGTAGAAATAAACGCTACGAAGCAATTCTAAACCCGCAGTTTATTTTAAATGTACGATATGAAAAAAATTTACTCAGCAATCATTTTCTCGAAAAAATCAATAGGTATTATTATTGCCTTTGGTGTTTTTACTTTCTGCTCTATAGACCTTACTGCTCAATTGAGTGGAACGGTGTATCGCGATTTTAATGCTAACGGTGGACGAGACATTATTGTTACTCCTGGCCTCGAATACAATGAACCAGGCGTTAGTGGCATTTCCGTTAAAGCATACAATGCTGCAAATGCACTAATTGCAACTACAACCACTGGTATAGGTGGAGTTTATAGTTTTACTGCTATTCAAATTACTCCAGGAACTAAAGTTCGTGTTGAGTTTTCTGGTTGGATGTCGGAAGATTTTTCTGCCCCATATGCTCCTATCAATCCATTGACTTTGGGGAATGGAACCAGTGTTCAATTTGCCACTGCTCCTGCAATTAATGCATTAAACTTTGGTATCAATTATCCTGGTGATTATATCGAGTCTCAAACAGCTAGGATCATTGTTCCTTCGTATGCGAATGGCGATAATCGAGCAGTTGGTAGCGCAGCCACAAGTGATAACACTTATGCTTTTAATTATGGTAGTGGTGCTGCAGCCAATGTGATCAGCGATATGGGACAGATTGGATCTGTTTGGGCTACTGCTTATAGCAGAAAAGCTGATAAAATATTTTATGCTGCTTTTGTAAAAAGGCATGTGTCATTAGGCCCTCTTGGAATGAATGGAATTTATGTTACTACAGGAGCTAAAACTGTCAACAATAAAACCAATACAGTAAATTTTGTAAATCTAAATTCTATCAACCCTGCATTTGATGCAGGCAATTTACCAGGACGCTCTTTTGTTCCGGGTAATGGAAACAAAGCACAAGCCAATAGAGATGATATGACTGTTGGTAATGTATTTGATGAAGTAGGAAAAAAAGGAATGGGTGGAATGGCTATTTCTGATGATGGACGTTATTTATACATCATTAATTTAAATGACCGAAAATTATGGAGAGTAGATATTGGAACAACTGGCACAGCGCCAACTTTAGCTTCTCAAGTTGTATCATATAATGCATTTCCTGTTGCTGCTGGCAATAGCACATTCAGACCATTTGCAGTTAAATTTTATAGGGGTGCTATATATGTTGGAGGAGTTTTAGATGGAGTAAAACCTGATAATTCTTCTGTTAATAGAAGCGAATTAAAAGCTGTTGTTTTAAAAGTAAGTGCAACAGTTACTCCTGGCACAGAAACTTTTACCACTGTATTGGATGCACCACTTACTTATCAGCGTAGCGCTAATATGAATACAGGTTTTGGGGTAAATAAAAATTCCAATTACGTTGATCCAAATGGTACTATTGCTGCTGCAACTTTGTGTCAAGGTTCATGGCATCCATGGGCTAGAAATTTTACGGAAGTTGTAATACCTCCAGGATCTAATAAAATTATTTATCCTCAACCTATGTTGAGTACTTTGGAATTTGATCCTAAAGATGGTTCAATGATGCTTGGGCTTACTGATAGAACAGGGCATCAATCAGGGAATGTAAATTTGGCGCCAACCAGTATGGGTAATAATACCTTATATACATCTAATGCAGCTGGAGATATATTAAAAGCGGCTAATAATGGAACATACACAAGCTTCACTTTAGAGAGCAATGGCACGAGTGGAGGAATAACAACCCCGGGAGCAGGAAATAATGAAGGCCCAGGTGGTGGAGAGTTTTTCTTCACAGATCGTTATGAAAATGGAGTAGGTGGTCCGTTGGGAATTGGAAGTACTGCAATTGGTTCGTACATTGGAAATACAATATCTCATGAAGAAACAAGTACTGGCAGTCTTGCCATGTTTCCTGGTAAAGAATTAATTTCAACAGCTTTTGATCCAATCACAGACTGGTATACGGGTGGAGTTCGATACTATTCCACACAGGATGGTATTGCTAAAAATGGTAAGGTATTATATACTGGTGGAGATGTAAGTGTTTTTGGTAAAGCCAATGGCTTAGGCGATTTAGAAATCATTTCTGCTCCGGCACCGATTGAAATTGGTAACCGCGTTTGGTTCGATGCCAATGCAAATGGTATTCAAGATGCAGATGAAAACGGAATTGCAGGAGTAACGGTTGAATTACTTAAATGGGTTGGGCCAGGATCTGCTTATACATTAATTGCTTCTGCAGTTACGGATGCAAACGGAAATTATATATTTTCTTCAGACGCTAGTAGAACTTCAACTGGTTCTCAGAAATATGGTTTATCGCAAATAACTCCAAATACAGACTTTACCATTTCTGTTCCAGGACTTGATGGAGGAGCTCCACCTTTACAAGCACCATTAGCAGGATATGACATTACCCTTACCAACAATGGAGGAGGGGATCCTAATGCAGATGAAAGAGATAATGATGGAGCTGCCTGGAGTTTATCAGGCACTGATAAGCGATCTGCCATCATGATGACAACTGGTGTTGCAGGCGCAAATAATCATAGCTACGATTTTGGATTTGCCACTGCAGGTTCAGTTGGCGGTGGTGGTGGTGGTGGTGTTGAAAGCAAAAGCTTAGGGGATGCAATTGCAATGCGTGTTTACAATAAAACCATTAACAGTGTTGAAGAAACAACTGACTATACCAAAATGCCTTCTGCAGAAAGAACTAGCAATAGAATTGTAAGTAATGCAACTGGTGCTCAATTAAAATTATCAGATATTTTACCTCGCCAGTTAACCAACTATAATTTCAAATCATTTATTTCTACTCCAAAAGATTTGATTGGAATTACCAATGCCAAAGATGTATTGTCCATTGACTTCGTTAATGAAAATACGCCAAAAGCAGTTGCGTTTGGTACTCAAACTCAAGGTGAAGTTTACGATCATACAAAAGCCATTTGCGACCGTTTAAAAGGATACGAATTGGTAGGTTTGCAAAATATTATGGTAAAAGGAATCAACATGGTTCAATATAACCTCAAGAATAACAATGGTGATATTGAATATGCAATGAGTTTCATTATTGGTGCTAAATCAGGTAGAAACAGCTATACCATTCAATCTAATTGGTTGAGCAAAGATTACACTGTTGATGAAACAATGTTTAATATTCAACTTTGGGGTGGATCGCCAGTATTAGCAACCGATATGGCAACTGATATAATCAACCGATTAACAGCAGGATTACCAGTTAATGAAATTAAGAGTAATGCAGGATTGCCAAAAACATATATTACATTAGGTAAGCGTGTTGAAGACAATCTTACTGTAACCATTAATAATGTTACTTCTGCAACCAACGGATATTTTGAAATTGCTGATAGAGCTACAGAGCAATCTGCGAGCTTTGCAAAAAGAACGGTACCATTTACAGTAAATGCTAATGGAAAAACCAACATAGCTGTTCCAACTGGAGATTTATACGAATCAACTATTAAATTATTCATGAATGGAATTATTCAAGATGAAGTATTTATGTCTGATGGATCTTGGGGTGTAGATTACAATACCAATACTTCAACTGTTAAAAAGTTTGAAGTAAAAAATACTAACGCTACTCTATCTAAAGATGAATTTCAACTTTATAGAAATGTTGAATTAGTTGCTACTACTCCGGACTATATTGGTGTATACAAATTATTAAGAGGTGGCGGTGTTGCTCAGGATTTAAGCGAATTCAAAACATTAAAAATTACAGCTGCAGGAAATTCTGTTTTGAATATTACATTGGTGAAAAATTCTATATCAAATTGGCCTGATCATTATAAATACCAGTTATCAGTTAGTAAAGAGGCTACAGATTATTTAATTCCATTGAGCGACTTTAAATCCGCTGGCTCTTCCAAAGCAATAGATCCAAAAGATTTAACTTCAATGATAATTGTAATGGGCCCTACTTCAGCAGGGAGAAATACCAATGTTGAAGTATCATTAAGCAATGTTTCATTTACCAAAGAAGATATTGGTTATATTAGAAGCTTATCTGCAAAAGATGTTACTGTTTATCCTAATCCATCTAAAGGTGCTTTCAACCTTAAGTTTAAAGCAGATAAAGATTACGCGCTTACATTAAAAGTAACAGAAGCAGGTACTGGAAATGTTATTATGAGCAGAGCAGTAAATGCAACAAAAGGCGAAAATGCTGTTCCAGTTAATGTAAACATTAACAAAGGTCAAAAAGTATATATCATCAGCCTAGACGGAAGCAATGTAAAATACAAAGCAACCAGATTAGTAATGGGTAAAGATTAATTTAGAATATATGATTTTGAAAAGCGCTCCTTTTGGGCGCTTTTTTTATTTGACTATTGTTGAATAAATACATTAAAAATAAATCAAGCTAGATTTTAAATTATAAATAATTATATATAACATTTTTAGGCATTTTATACCCAAAAATCAATTTTTCTTGTGAGTTTGTTGATAGTTCGGTATAAAAAGCTTTATTTTGGGCAAGAAAAATACAATATTTATGTCTTTAAGATTTAATGCAATTAGCAACATTTCCAAGGAAAATGAAGGGATAACATCAAAACCAAGTACGAAAATTACAGGAATCTTTGGTGAAAGTGTATTTACACTTAAAACAGCCCGTGAGTTTTTGAGTGATGAAGCTTATAAAAGTTTGATCACAAGCGTTCGTGGCGGTAAAAAAATTGATAGAATTGTAGCTAGCCAGATTGCCAATGGTATCAGAGCATGGGCAGAAAGCAAAGGCGTTACTCACTATACACACTGGTTTCAACCATTAACAGGAACAACTGCAGAAAAACATGATTCGTTTTTTACTTTAAAAAGCGATGGAACTGCCATTGAAGAATTTGATGGCGCTGCTTTAATTCAACAAGAGCCAGATGCATCTTCATTCCCTAGTGGAGGATTAAGAGCCACATTTGAAGCGCGAGGATATACTGCTTGGGATCCTTCCTCTCCTGCTTTCATAATAGAAACTGGTGATGGTAGAACATTGTGCATTCCTACCATTTTTGTTTCTTATACTGGCGAATCGCTCGACTATAAAGCTCCTTTATTAAAGTCAGTAGAAGCCTTGAATAAAGCAGCTGTAGAAGTATGTAATTATTTTGACAAAAACGTTACCAAAGTAACCGCTACGTTAGGTTGGGAACAAGAATACTTTGTTATTGATGAGGCCTTGGCAAATGCGCGTCCTGATTTAATTCAATGTGGTAGAACTGTTTTTGGTGCTGCTCCAGCAAAAGGTCAACAATTAGAAGATCATTATTTTGGTTCGATTCCTGAAAGAGTTTATGCCTTTATGCGCGATTATGAAGCGGAAGCTTACAAATTAGGAATTCCTTTACGCACTCGGCACAATGAAGTTGCACCTGCACAGTTTGAGTGCGCTCCTATTTTTGAAGAAGTAAATATTGCAGTAGACCATAATACTTTGTTGATGGATATTATGAGTCGTGTTGCAAAAAGACACAAGCTTGTAGTTTTATTACATGAGAAGCCATTCGCTGGAATCAATGGTAGTGGTAAGCACAATAATTGGAGCATGGCAACTGATACTGGAGTTAATTTATTAGCACCAGGTAAAACTCCAAAGACCAATTTGATGTTTCTTACCTTTTTTGTAAACACCATCAAAGCGGTTCATGATTATGCAGATATTTTGCGTGCTGCAATTGCTTCAGCTCCAAACGATCATCGTTTAGGTGCCAATGAAGCACCTCCTGCCATTATCTCTGTATTTGTAGGACAATATTTAGCAAAAGTTTTAGCAGATGTTGAAACAAGAGTAGGGCATAAATTTGATGAACAAGATGAAGCAATTTTGAAATTAGATTTACACCGTAGTATTCCTGAATTGATGTTAGATAATACAGATAGAAACAGAACATCTCCTTTTGCATTTACTGGAAATAAATTTGAGTTTCGCGCAGTAGGTTCTTCAGCAAATTGTGCCATTTCAATGACAGTATTAAATACAATTGTTGCAGATACATTGAAGAAATTTAAACTTGACGTAGATGCATTAGTAGAGAAAGGTGATAAAAAGGAAATTGCCATCATGCATGTCATTCAGAAAAATATTGTTGATAGCAAGAAAGTATTGTTTGAGGGAGATGGTTATAGTGAGGAGTGGCATAAAGAAGCAGAAAGCAGGGGTTTACCCAATCTTAAAACAACACCTGTTGCATTAGATGCAATGCTCACAGATAAATCAAAACACTTGTTCGAATCAAATGGAATTTATACCCATTCTGAATTAGAAGCAAGGCATGAAATTGAGTTAGAAAAATATATTAAGAAAGTTCAAATTGAAGCAAGAATTATGGGCGATTTGGCCATCAATCATATTTTACCTGCAGCCATTAAATACCAAAATGATTTATTAGCCAATGTAAATGGTTTAAAATCTGCGGGACTTCCAGAAACTGCATACGCAAGTCAATTATCAATTCTTAAAGAAGTAAGTGAACATATACAAGTTATACATAGCAAAGTTCAAGGAATGGTTGAGGCAAGAAAAATTGTAAACAATATCGAAAACACCCGTTCAAAAGCTATAGCTTATGAAAGCCAGGTAAAATCAGCCTTTTTCGATGAGATCCGTTATCATGTAGATAAATTAGAGCACTTAGTGGATGATGAAACTTGGACCTTACCTAAGTATAGAGAAATGCTCTTCCTTAGATAATCTTTGTGCCGACATTAACGTAAATTTTACCGATAAAAAATAGTGGATCCTCAAATATCCACTATTTTGTTTTACATAAAAATAAAACTCATGAAAAAAGTATTTGGATTATTAACAATTGCACTTTTTTGCGCTTTAGGATCTTTGATTGCCCAACCTCCTGCTGGTGGCGGTGGCGGTCAACAAATGACTCCAGAACAAAGAACAGCAATGATGAAAGAACGTTATAAAGGAATGGGCTGTAATGATGTTCAATGCGATTCCTTGATTGCGATTACCAACGATATGCGCCCTAAACAAATGGCACTTAGAGATACTCCTGAAGCTGATAGACCAGCAAAAATGAAGGAGCTAACAGACGAGCGAAATAAAAGAATTGAAAAAGCACTTCCTGCTGATTTAGCTAAAAAAGTAATTGAAGCAATGTCTCAACAGCGACCCGGTGGCGGAAGAGGCGGTGGAATTTAGTTGTAGTAATGAATCGTCCTTAAATAAGTTGACCCCATAAAAAAATCCTAGTTACCTCAGGTAGCCAGGATTTTTTTATGCTTACTAAATAGTGTGATCTTTTGCTGTTGAAATTTTAAGATTATTTCATTTGGAAAGAATCCAAGAACTTTGTGGTGAAATTTCCTTTTTTAAAATCTTCATTTTGCATTAATTGTAAATGAAAAGGTATGGTTGTTTTTATTCCTTCAATTACATATTCACTTAATGCTCGGTACATTTTATTGATAGCCTCTTCTCTTGTTTGAGCAACTGTGATTAATTTTCCTATCATAGAATCGTAATATGGCGGAATTACATAACCAGCATACACATGACTATCTACTCGCACCCCATGACCACCTGGTGTAAATAAGGTAGTGATTTTGCCTGGGGATGGCCTAAAATCATTATAAGGATCTTCCGCATTAATTCTACATTCAATAGCATGCATCATTGGTTCATAATTTCTTCCAGAAATTTTTTCGCCCATGGCTATTTTAATCTGCTCTTTAATTAAATCAAAACTCACTACTTCCTCCGTTACACAATGTTCTACTTGTATACGGGTATTCATTTCCATAAAATAAAAATTGCGGTGTTTGTCAACCAAAAACTCAATGGTACCAACACTTTCATAATTTATTGCTGAAGCCGCTTTAATAGCAGCCTCTCCCATTTTTTGACGTAATTCAGGTGTCATAAAAGGAGACGGAGATTCCTCAACTAATTTTTGATGTCTGCGTTGAATAGAACAGTCACGTTCACTTAAATGACAAACATTTCCGTATTGATCACCAGCAATTTGAATTTCAATATGACGTGGTTCTTCTACAAATTTCTCCATGTAGATACCATCATTTTTAAATGAAGCACCTGCCTCCATTTTTGCTGAAGTATAGGCTTTTTCAATTTCAGATTCCTCCCAAACTACGCGCATTCCTTTTCCACCACCACCTGCTGTTGCTTTTAAAATAACAGGATATCCAACTTCTTTGGCTAAGCTTTTTGTATGTTCTATACTTTCTAGTAATCCTTGCCCACCTGGAACAACCGGAACACCTGCTTTAATCATTGTTTCTTTAGCAGTGATCTTATCTCCCATTTTATTGATCATCTCCGGTGTTGGGCCAATAAACTTAATTCCATGATCGGCACATATCTGTGAGAATTTTGCATTTTCAGCTAAAAATCCATATCCTGGATGAATTGCATCAGCATTGGTAATTTCTGCGGCAGCCATTATATGGGCAATATTGAGGTAAGAGTCGGCGCTTTGTGGCTTTCCTATACAGACTGCTTCATCAGCAAATTTTACGTGTAAACTATCACGATCCGCAGTAGAATACACAGCCACCGTTTTAATACCCATTTCTCTACAAGTTCTGATTACGCGTAACGCAATTTCACCCCTGTTGGCAATTAATATTTTTTTAAACATTGAGCTAGTTTAGAATTTAGGCAGGTTCTACCAAAAATAAAGGTTGATCGTATTCTACTGGGCTGGCATCTTCTACTAGTACCTTAACGATTGTTCCTTTAATTTCACTTTCAATTTCATTGAAGAGTTTCATAGCTTCAATAATACAAACTACTTTACCTGGTTCGATGTCTGTACCCACTTCGGCAAGTATTGGCTTATCGGGCGATGATCTTCGATAGAAAGTGCCAATCATAGGACTTTTTACTGTAATCAGCTTGTCTGCTTTCGAATCAATTGGTGCCACAATAGTTGGTGCGGCGGAAGTAGTTGGTACAGTAAGAGAACCTTGTGGTGCTTGTGTAGTGTAAACCTGATGACTTGGTGCTGCAAGAGTAATAGGAGCTTCCTCTTTTTGCTTGATAGTAACTTTACCATCTTTATCTTCAATACTTATTTCTCCAATATTACTTTTGTTGACAATTTTAATTAATTCGTGGATTTGTTTTAAGTCCATAAATGGCAATTTTTAGGGTAAAATCGGTTGTTTTTGGTCGATTGGAAGGGCAAAATAGCCTTTTTTTACTAAAAACAACCTTTTTTATACTTTTAAAAAAATGACCTGATATTTTACATAACAGGTCAAAAATAGATTAAATTCAAATAATTTAGACTTTTACCCTTTCTACATATTCGCCATTCTTGGTATTAATTCTAATAGTTTCACCTTGATCAACAAATAAAGGAACCATAACAGTGGCTCCGGTTTCAATTGTTGCCGCCTTTAAAGCACGAGTGGCGGTATCCCCTCTTAAACCTGGCTCGCAATAAGTAATTGTAACTACAATTTTTTCAGGAAGCTCAGCGCCTATTGGTAATTCTGTTTCAGTATTGATAAAAACAAAGACCTCCGATCCATCCATTAAAAACTGTGGAGCATCAATCATTTCTTCTGCTAAAGCAATCTGTTCAAAGGTTTCGTTGTTCATTAAATTATATCCACTATCGTCTTTGTATAAGAACTGAAAGGCTTTTTTCTCAACACGAACAGGGTAGATGTTTTCTCCGCTATTCCAAGTTTTTTCTATAGATCTTTTATTATCTACCCCTTTTAATTTAGCCCATACTTTTGCAGCTGCTCTTGCAGTTTTATTTTCGCCAAACTCAACTACAGAGTATAAACTTCCATCTAATTTTAATATCAGACCACGGCTGATGTCGGATGTTGTTGCCATATTGTTTTGTTTAAAAAAACCCCTTATTCAAGGAATTGCGCAAATGTAGGGATTGGGAGGCAAATAAAGCTTGGAGTTACTGCTTTATTTGCTAAACAAGTAATCGTATCGTTTCAATAATTTGAATTGAATAAGTATATGAGTTATGGTTAAGGTACTAATACAAAACATAATTGCTGCAACAACTCTAAACATTTTTATAAAACTTTCTAAGCTTATTTTACCTGAGATTTCGGGTTGCTGTTCCATCATTTCACTAATTACTTGTCGTAAATTAATATCATTAATAAAAAACACAGCTGAAGCATTCATTAAAAACAATACACTTATAAACAATGAACCATAGGCGTTTACTTTAATCCAATCTTTTAAAGAAGATTTACATGGCCTTTCATTTTTGATGCCGCTCAATAGAAAATTCAAAGAAGCAAACACATAAATAACAAAGCAGCCCATCGCAAATGCCATTAATAGTAATGCTGGATTAGCTGACAAAGCCATTATTAATACAATGATGCACAGAAATCCAAATAATAATGCTACTGGCACTAATAAAAAACTGATAATTTTAAAAATAGTAAGTTGATTCATTAGCTGCAATTTATTGTTGGGGAGCAAAGTTATCGATAATATTTTCTTTATTGACATTGGTAGCCGATAGAAAGATATACAGACAGGGATCTAAAAAAGTAGGTTAAAAAAATAATACATAATTTTCTTATGTATATATAAATTATGTATTTTTATTCCATGAAAAAATCTTCCTTATACAAAGGATGTTTAGAACCAATCTTGCTGAGATTATTGAAAGACCATGGAAGAATGTATGGCTATCAAATGACACAAATGGTTAAAGACATTACTAAAGGTGAGCTCAATATTACGGAAGGAGCGCTTTATCCGCTTTTGCATAAACTAGAAGAACAAGGAATTGTAGAAACCGAAACCGAGATGAATGGCAATAGAATGCGCAAATATTATAGTTTAACCAAAGCTGGCAAAAAACAGACCAATATTGCAATGGACGAAATGAAAGCATTCATGCAAAGCTTGGAATATATCGTTAATCCTAAAATTGCTTTGGGATGATAACTGATGAACAATACGAAAGTCTTTTTGCCTTTTGCAGAAGGCATTATGTACAATACTATGATGTGCAAGTAGAATTGGCAGACCATTTGTCCGCAGCCATTGAAGAGCGCATGAATAATAATTCTAAACTCAGTTTTGAGCAGGCTTTAGATGGTGTGTATGCAGGATTTGGCATCAAGGGATTTTCTGATATAGTTGCTACCCGAGAGAAGATGGTGTACAAACAATATAGAAAACAAAAATGGAGATTATTCTTTTCATATTTCACGGTTCCTAAAGTAGCTATGACCATATGTATATATGCAGTATTACTATTATTAGGCAAATTGTTTGTACAAGATTATCATCGAATAGTATTAATATCATTTATCGGTTTTTGCTTAATCATTTTTGAAATAATACATTCAATCAAAGTATCAAAAGTTTTTAAACACCAAATAAAACCAATGCTTTACACTGGGGAAAGATTAAATTTCTTGATCAGCTCCAGTGTTTTTATTCAAGTTATTTTATCGAATAAATTTGCTAAAGTATTTGAATTGAACGAATTAAACTACTTCGATTACGCAATTGTTTCATTTATCTTTTTACTAATGTTTGTTTCCATTTTTGCACACAGAGATTTTATTAAAGAACTTTACAATAGCGCAATAGAAAAATATCCAAAGGCATTTGCTTAAAACAAAACCTATGCACCTTAGCAACGAACAATATCAAATTGTAAGCCAATACTGCAATAAGTCTGGCAAGTATTTCTATGATGTAGAAATTGAATTAACCGACCACATGGTTAATTATATCGAAGAAAGAATGAATAGCGCAACTGAGTTTAATGAACTATTTGAAAAAATAAAAGCCGAACTCAATAAAGAAGTAATTCAGCAAATAATTGAAGAAAAATCATCCGCTATAGAAAGCAATATCAAACATCAACTTAAAAATGAACTGATACAATACCTCAGTTTACCAAAAATCACCATTACTTTTTTATTGGTTGCAGGGGTGATCTGGCTCGACCAAAATAAAAATATTGATAAAGTTGCGGGATCCTTTATCCATATCATCAATTTGCTTAATCTCACATATGCTTTTGGTAAAGGGAAAGCGGCCAATGCAAATATTAGAGAGCGAAGAAAACAATTATTGAGTATGAAAATAGTAAGAGCATATCATTTGGTGTTCATTCTTCCAACCGTATTTTACTTGTTCATTTCTTTAGGCATTATTTTCGAATTGACTTCAGGCTACCATTTGATTTATCAATTTTCTCTATACTTGCTACCCGTAGTTATTCTATTCAACTTGGCATGGCAGCAAGTTTACATAAGGGCGCAATTAAAAATCAGGAATAATTATCCTGGTGCTTTTGCATCATAAAAAACCTGCTATAATTATTAGCGGGTCTTATCAATACATCTAAAAAAAGAAACCGCTCAAAATTTGAAACGGCTTCTTTACAATTATTAGAAATTGAATTTATTTCAAGTTCAATTTGATCTGCAATTCATCAAATTGTTTATCGTCGATGGCACTTGGCGCATCGAGCATCACATCTCTTCCACTATTGTTTTTAGGGAAGGCAATAAAGTCTCTGATACTTTCACTTCCACCTAAAATAGAACAAAGGCGGTCGAAGCCAAATGCGATACCACCATGTGGTGGAGCCCCGTATTCAAAAGCGCTCAATAAAAATCCAAATTTATGCAATGCTTCTTCTTCGGTCATTCCCAATGCTGCAAACATTTTTTCCTGTAATGGGCGTTGGTAAATACGTATAGAACCACCACCAATTTCATTGCCATTCAATACCATGTCGTAGGCATTAGCTTTGATATTGGAATAGGGATGTTCTAAATATTTATCCGCATTTTCAATCAAAGGATTGTTATTGATCATCACTTCAATTTGATCTGGCTT
>JANOQC010000047.1:0-8105 GCA_031422175.1 Sphingobacteriia bacterium
TTGATAATCAGTCTATACTGATGGGGGGGGGGGTAAATGTGGATTGTAATTTGGAGTTTTGCATGTTAGCTTTTGTTTATAAATCAATAGTATGCTTAATTACCCAACTACAATCGCCACTACAAAAAATACGGTGAAATAACGGCAGCTATTATTAACCAATAACTACCCTTTAACATCATCCATCCTACAGAATCTTCCATACAATGCTTCATAAATTGGAATGATATTTTTGATATCAAATAATAATGCTTGCTGATAAGCAGCTTCTTTCATTTTATCTAATAAAACAGGATCACTTAATAGATCGATGGCGTATTTGCTCATGGCTTCAACATCACCTACATCGGCCATATAGCCTGTTTCTCCTTGAATATTGATCTCACTTAATCCACCTGCATTGGTGCTGATCACAACAGATCTTGCAGCCATGGCTTCTAATGCGGCCAATCCAAAACTTTCATATTCTGATGGCAATAAAAATACATCACTCACCGCTAAAATATCTTCAATTTGTTCTTGCTTTCCTAAAAAACGCACATGTTCGTCAATACCTAATTCTCTGGCTAATTCTTCACAGGCAGGCCTTTCAGGACCATCACCTACCATTAATAATTTGGCTGCTAGTTTTTTCTGTACTGCAGCAAATATTTCAATCACATCTGTAACTCTTTTTACTTTTCTGAAATTAGAGGCATGCATTAATACTTTTTCTCCATGTGGCGCAATCACTTTTCTAAATGGATCGATTGGTTTTTTATTAAAACGACTTACATCTACAAAATTGTAAATGACTTCAATTTCCTTTTCAATTGCAAAAGAATGATAGGTTTCGTCCCTTAAATTTTTTGAAACGGCAGTAATGGCATCACTCTGATTAATAGAGAAAGTAACTACTGGTTCATAGGTTTTGTCTTTTCCAACCAAGGTGATATCTGTTCCGTGCAAAGTGGTAATTACAGGAATATTTCTGCCATTTTTTTGTTTCACAATTTGCTTGGCCATATAGGCAGCAGATGCATGTGGTATGGCATAATGTACATGCAATAAATCCAAATCGTGATTCATGATTACGTCTACCATTGTACTTGCTAAAGCAACTTCATAAGGTGGATAATCAAATAATGGATAAGTAGGAACCCTTACTTCGTGGTAAAAAATATTGGCATTGAAAATATTGAGCCTAACAGGTTGTTGATAGGTAATAAAATGAACCTGATGTCCTTCATCTGCTAAGGCTTTACCCAATTCAGTAGCCAAAACACCACTACCACCAAAAGTAGGATAACACACAATTCCAATTCGCATAAAGGAGTTTTTTGTCTTTATTAAGATGCAAATATCAACTAATTTCTGCAATCATTAACTTTCAATAGATAGACGGCACTTAAGCAACAATTTGTTAACTTCAGCGCATGAAAAAAATATTCATACTACTATTTGCGCCATTATTTTTGAACGCACAGACCAATCCAGATGCAGCATTCATTAAAAAAATTGCTGATGATGTGATGCAAAATGGTAAGGCACACGATTTGTTGCGCCAACTCACAAAAGATATTGGAGGCCGTTTAGCAGGATCTCCTCAATTTACAAAAGCAGTTACTTGGGGTGAATTAACTATGAAAAATCTTGGTGCTGATAGGGTTTACTTACAAGAATGCATGATGCCCCATTGGAATAGGGGAGGAAAAGATGAAGCTACAATTGTATCTGTAGATGGTAAAAAAACAAACAGATCAATAGACGTTTTGGCTCTTGGAAATTCTTTAGGTTCAGGTGGAAAAGCAATCACAGCAAAAGTTATCGCTGTAGCTAATTTTACTGAATTGGAAGCCAAAAAAGACCTCATCAAAGGAAATATTGTTTATTATAATTATAAGTTTGACCCAACAAATATTGAAACTGGAACTTCTTACGGACAAGCAGGTCAATATAGACGTAGTGGTGCTAGTAGGGCAGCAAAATACGGTGCTATAGGTGTTATGATCAGATCACTCACAGAAGCTACCGACAATAATCCGCATACTGGTGGGATGTCTTATAATGATTCTTTTCCTAAAATTCCTGCGATTGCATTGGGCGGATACGATGCAGATTATGTTTGGAACTTAAGTAAAAAATCTAGTTTTGAAGTTTCCTTTAAAACCAATGGACATTTTTTACCTGATGCAAAAGGGCATAATGTAATTGCTGAATTAAAAGGCAGTGAATTTCCTGATCAATATATTGCTGTTGGTGGACATTTAGATAGTTGGGATGTAAATGAAGGCGCCCATGATGATGGAGCAGGTGTAGTGCATACGATGGAAGTATTAAGGGTATTAAAAGCATTGGGTTATCAACCCAAACATACCATTCGATTTGTGTTATTTGCCAATGAAGAAAATGGATTAAAAGGGGGAACAAAATATGCGGATGAAGCAAAATTGAAAAATGAAAAACATTTATTTGCTTTAGAAAGCGATGCAGGTGGGTTTACGCCTAGAGGATTTGGATTTACCATTGAACAAGAAAAGTTGAATAAAATGCAGGCTTGGCTGCCATTGTTATTTCCATACGGAACAACCTATTTAAGAATGGGTGGAGGAGGAGCAGATATTGGTCCTTTGAATAAAGCTTTGGGCACTGCTTTGGCAGGATTTGATCCAGACGATCAACGATATTTTGATATTCATCATGCTCGATCTGATGTTTTTGAGAATGTAAATAAAAGAGAATTATTATTAGGTGCCATCAATATGGCAGCATTGATTTATCTTGTAGACAAATACGGATTATAATTAATTTTTATGAAAAAATTTTTGTGGAGTTTTAGTACGATTTTGATTTTGGTTTTAGTTGGTTTTATTTATTGGAAATTTTATTTTGTATATGCCGAAGGTACCAAAGCCGGGCAACTGAATACTTTTCAAGAAAAAGGTTTTTTATTTAAAACCAAGGAAGGGAAAATCATTCAAAGTGGTTTTAAAGCAAATGTACAAAGCAACGAATTTGATTTTAGTGTTACAGATGACAAGGTGGCTGAAATTTTAAGTAGAAATTCTGGAAAAGAAGTAAACCTGCATTATAAAAGGTATTTAGGTGCATTGCCTTGGAGAGGCAATCAATCATATATAGTAGATAATGTTATAGAAGTTAGAGGTGCTATTGAAGAAACTACCATTAAGCCTAAATTAGATAAAATTAATTAGGCTTGAATTAAAAAAATAGCTGGAATTTTATGTAATTCAGGTAAATTTTTATTCCAATCATATGCTGTTTTAGTTTGAATTTTTTCTAACGGGCCAGTGATGTCCACTCCTATACAAATTTTGGTAGAAGGATTACAAGCTTTTAATATATCATTCAACAATTGATTATTTCTATACGGAGTCTCAATAAAAATATGGGTAGTTTTTTTTATAGCAGATTCGGTTTCTAATTCTTTTATCTTTTTCTTACGCTCCATTCCATCAATGGGTAAATAGCCATGAAAATGAAAATTCTGCCCATTCATTCCACTCGCCATTAAAGCCAATAAAATAGAACTAGGACCAACTAGCGGTTCAATAATTATTTGATTGGTTTGAGCCAATTCAATCAATATTTGTCCAGGATCGGCAATACCCGGGCATCCTGCGTCACTAACAATTCCAATGTTTTTTCCACTATTTAATGCTGCTAAAAAAGCAGCCTTAACCGATTCTTCTGCTTTATGGATAGTATACCATTGGTAATTATCAATTACCATTTCCTTCCATACTTTTTTAAAAAATCGACGGGTATTTTTTTCTGTTTCTACAAAAAAAACAGAACAATCTTTAATTGCATCAACTACGTATATTGGAATAGTTTGCATTGCATCTTCCTGCAAAACTGTAGGGATTAAATATACTTTTCCTTTACTCATTTAGACAAATTTGCTGCATCTTTTTGGCTGATTTGATATACACTTAATGTAGCTGCCACAACTGCATAGGAGGGGGCTAAAATCCAACCAATAATGGGAATAAAATGCATGATATAAAATACCATTCCATTGCCAATAGCCAATCCTTTATGAGTACCAATAAAGAAAATACTTTCTGGTGCTGATTTATTTTTTCTTTCCATGCTATAATCCAACATGGAGAATCCATAATAATAACAATCTATTATTATGGCCATTACTGGAGTTAACCATCCTACAACGGGAATTAAACTAAATATCACAATACTAATTGTATAAACTGTTTGCCATAAAGTATTTCTTGCGGCTAGTTTGATTCCTCTAATAATATCTTTCAATAATTGTGAAAAGCTAAAAGGAAAATCTTTGCCTTCCATAATAGCTTCGGTTTTTTCGCTTAGGTAAGCAAAAACAGGAGAGCCGATGATTAAGAATAAATATTTAAATAAAGAGAAATAAAATAACATTAAAACCAGCCAAAGAATCAATCCGCCCATGGTAAAAATAAATCCCATGAAACCGCTGTTTTCTTTATCCAGCCAGCTTTTCAATCCAGTTTTTAAAGCAATCCATTCTATGAAATTGCTAGATGTGTTACTAAAAAGATAAATTCCTACAAGAAAAAGGATGGTATAAATAATTCCAGGAATCACAATCCATTTCCACAATTTATGTGTTTTAATAAATCGATGCGCCTGAAAATAAGCCTGTATTGCTATGATAATTTCTTTGAGCAAATCGGGGGATTTTTGCTAAGATAACAAACTACCGGCATTAAAATTTAGGGCAATTAACTGGCCTATCGGAAGAGGGTCTTCTAATATAGATGAGCGAAATTTCAATACCACCCCTATTTTGAGTAGCAGTTCTAATTAATTGTGCATTATAATCGTAAGAAATACCCAAACGATAATCTCCAAATTCAAGCCCAGCATAGGGTATTATGGCGTCATTGAATCGTACCCAAGCGCCAACATATAAACTAGTAGATTTGATATCATCGGGATTGGCATTGAGTTGTAATGCTCCTCCAAACATTGTTTCCGAATATCCACCTTGAAACATTTGCAAACCACTTAAGTGCATTGTAGTTGTTTCTCCTAAAGGAAAATATCCACCTGCATGAAAATTAACTCTTGGGGTTAGGTTATAAGATGCACCAGAAAATTTTTGTTCAGGTCGATTGATATGATACATGCTTAAACCGAAATAAAAATTATTTCGATCATTGGTACTTCCATTGTACAAAAACCCAGCATTAAAATCAACATAATTGGCATTTAATGTACTCGAGCTAAATACTTCAGATGTTACTCCAGTAAATCCAGAAGTGGTTAATTGATCTTCGAAAGTGAGTAAACTGGTGTTCACCAACATATTGGCATAAGTCACTTGAAATCCAGCACTCAATTGATGTTGACCATCTTCATCTATACCTTTGTGATAAGCCGTTGAAGCGGCAAAATAATTGAATTTCAATGTACCTGCTGCACTATTATCGTTGTATGCTATAACACCAAACCCCCAAATATCATTGTTGGGTATTTTATTTTGAAAAGCCTGAAAGTCTACTGATGCAGTTGCAGTAGTAAACGCATTATTGAGTGTAGGCCATTGATTGCGATAGTTACCCGAAATGCGATATAAACCAAAAAACTTTCCTGTAAATGCAGGATTAAGCGTTAGAGGTGAAGAAAAAAATTGAGAGAAATGAGGATCCTGTGCATTAATTGACAGGGTAACAATCAATGCATAAAAAAAAATCAAGCGTCGCATATACTACAGTCATTATACAACTATTTCTAAAAAACTAAGATTGAATCTTCGTACCATATGCCAAATCGCCGGCATCCCCTAATCCTGGAACTATATAACCCTTTGCTGTTAATTCGTCGTCAATATCTCCACACCAAATAGTTACTGCTTCGCCACATTCTCTAATAATGTATTCAATACCAACGGTGCAAGCGATGGCAACCACTACATGTATAGATGCAGGATTTCCCTGGTTTTTCATGTATTGAATGGTTTTTACTATTGATGCACCTGTGGCTAACATAGGGTCGCTAATAATAATAATTCTATCATCTAAAGCAGGGCAACTCATGTATTCTAAACTAATTTCGAAACTACCATCTCTGTGGTGTTTTCTATAAGCTGAAATAAATGCGTTATCGGCTTTATCAAAATAATTCAACATGCCATTGTGTAAAGGCAAGCCAGCTCGTAAAATAGTTGCTAAAACAGGTTGAACTGCCAATACTTTGCTTTCATGAATTCCTAATGGAGTAGGGGTTTCCTGCACTTTCCAAGGTAATTGTTTGCTGATTTCATAAGCAGCTATTTCGCCAATTCGCTCTAGATTTCGGCGAAAACGCATTCTGTCTTCCTGTACTTCCGTATTTCTCAATTCCGTAACCCAATTACTTACCAGACTATGATTGTCGCTTAAATTGATGACCATGGTGAAAGTTTAGTGTACGAATTTAGGGGATATTCTATTAAAGGTCTAAATTGTATTATGAAAAAATACCTGCTATTCTCACTTATCGGGTTAAGTTTAATCGCTTGCAAAGAAAAATCGCAAGAAGAGTCTTTCGATAAAAAAACCTACGAAGTAGTTAAAGAAACTTTGGAAGAGAAAGAAAAGAAAAATTCAACTCGATTTATTGTTGTAAGTAATCGAGATCGTAAAAACATTATTGGGCAAACGGTAGTGATTGTTAATCTTACCAATAACGCAACCATTGCTGCTTATAAAGATATTGTTTTGAAACTTTCTTTTTTTAGCAAGACGAATGTAAAATTAGACGAAGGAAATGAAACTGTTTATGAAACCATCAAGCCAGATCAAACCATCAAATTCAAAACAAAATATTTTGCTCCCAAAGGAACGGATAGTGTGGCTGTGAAAGTGATGGACGCTAAGGCGGATTGAAAAAGATGAAAGAAGAAAGATGAATTAAGAGTTAGGGTAAGACTTCAAATATATTTTGCCGTTATTTCACCGTATTTTTTGTAGTGGTGATTGTAGTGGGGTAATTAAGCATACCATTGTTCTATAAACAAAAGGAAACATGCAAAACCCCAAATTACAATCCACATTTACCCCCCCCTTTATCAGTATAAACTGATAGCCAATCTTTTATGTTTATTTCTACTATTTTTAGTAGGATGTAAAAAAGAAGAAGTTGTAATTCCGGAAACAAAAAGTACTAGTATAAGTCAACAATCTAGCAGTGAATATGCGTTTTTACAGGTAGATAGTTTAAATTTCAATAGTGCTTACATTAATTTTGATTCTTCAAAATTAACTGGACTAAGTGTTCCAATAAAAACAGGTATTAAAACGGGCGAATATATCCAGTTGTCTACACTTAACTTTGGCAATAAAACCAAAGGTTATTTTGTTAGATCTATACCTGATGCCAATTGGTATAAGGTTTTAGGTGTAAAATCGGATTTTACTAAAATGAGTGGAAGAATATTTGTTTACAATATAAAAGGCAAACTGATTAGTAATGCTAAATTAGTTAATGGTGTAGTAAGCAATAACTCATCCACGAATCAAAGTAAAACAAATGGAAATCAATTAGGAGGTATAAAATCAAACAGTTCGGATTATGGTGAAAGTAGTGTTTCAGTCAATTGTTATATAAGGCATACATCCTGGTATGATGTAATGGCTTTAGCTATTTTTGATTCTGGAAACGATTTAGGAATTCCACTAGGTGGAAATTATATACCTTTTGTTCCTATTGATCCAATTTATGGTGCTCCTAGTGGAGGTGGAGGTGTCTTTATAGCTCAGAATCAAATTGATATAACTTTCGATGAGGTCGTAGATAGCTTAAATGATCCTTGCTTACAAGCGGCAAAAAATAAAGTAACTAACCCTAAACTCACAGGCTTTATTTCGAATTTGTTTAAATCTACTTATACACCCATTAAGTATAATCTTAAATTAGAAATAATTGAAAATAAAAACTTACGTTACCCTAACGGCACCTTGCAAAGTTCTCGATCATATATACCAGCAAACGAACAGAAATGGGTGATTGAGTTAAATCCTGCTTTCGCAAGTACTTCTACGCAAGAATATATGGGAGCTGCAATTGTGCATGAGTTAATCCATAGTTTTATAACGCTGTATCAAGATTATAGACCTGCTAAT
>JANOQC010000048.1:0-4225 GCA_031422175.1 Sphingobacteriia bacterium
AGCCATTCAGCGAAGAAGATCAACTGAAATTAGATCAGTATGTAATGAACGGAGGAAATATCATTTGGTTCATCGATAAGCTATATGCAGAGTTAGATAGTTTAAAAAGGGCGGAAGGACAATACACTGCATTCGATCGCAACTTGGGCTTAGACGAATTATTGTTTAAATATGGTGTGCGCATCAATCCCGATTTATTGCAAGATTTGAATTGTTCAAAAATTCCACTGGTAGTAGGAAAAAATCCTGATGGATCAGTGCGAATGCAACGTTTACCATGGCCTTATTATCCATTTCTTTCTGCAAGAACGCCTAATCCTATTTCTCAAAATATTGATCGGATATTGCCAATATTTCCTTCAAGTATAGATACCGTGATGGCAAAGGGAATACGCAAAACCATTTTATTGGCATCCGATACCAATAGCCGAAGAATCAGTTCTCCGGCCATTGTTTCATTGGCCAGTGTTGCTAGCGAAGAAGATTTGTATTCATTTAATAAAAGTTATGTTCCCGTAGCTGTAATGCTCGAAGGTAAATTCAGTTCTTTATTTGCCAATCGATTACCACAATCGGTTCTTGATTCAGTTCAACGGACTACTGGCAAAACATTCTTGCCCAATGCAATTAAAGAAGGTAAACAGATTGTAGTAGCCGATGCCGATATTGTTACGAATGAGATCAGCAATACAACAGGCCCGATGCCAATGGGAATGATCCCTATGGAAAATTACCGTTTTGCTAATAGAGAGTTTTTATTGAATAGCGTAGACTATTTATCATCGGATAAACAATTGTTCGAAAGTAGAAACAAAACAGTGGTGCTTAGATTATTGGATAAAGAAAAAGTAAAAACAGAAAAAGTAAGCTGGCAATTAATTAATGTGCTCTTGCCTGTGCTTATCGTAATTTTAATAGGAATCTTATTTCAATCATGGAGAAAAAAGCAATACTCCGTATAAATTTTTATGAATACACATACATTGGTTTATTTGGTTTTTGGAATTTTTTTATCAATTGCTTTGGTTTTTGATCTTGGGTTATTGAGTAAAAAAAATCAAAGCATTACTATTAAACAAGCTTTGATACAAACTTTCTTTTGGGTAGGATTGGCGTTGGCATTCTTTGTTTTTTTATGGATAGAAGGGGCCGATTTAGCAAATGATGAAGGAGCCGCCAGGGTTGCTGTACATCAATTACCATTAGAGTTTTTAAGCGCTTATTTGATGGAATGGAGTTTAAGTATTGACAATATTTTTGTGTTCATTCTTATTTTTAATTCTTTTTCAGTAAAAGAGAAACATTATTCAAGGGTATTATTGGTAGGAATATTGATGGCTATCCTTTTCCGTATTATTTTTATCACTTTAGGCGTTGCTTTGGTAGCACAGTTTTCTTGGTTGCTTTATATTTTTGGAGCATTCTTATTGTATACTGGATACCATATGTTTACAGCTGATAGCGATGAGCAATTTGATCCACACAATTCTAAAGTATATAAGTTCCTCAAAAAATTTCTTCCACTTGTTAATCATGATGGTGGAGGTAAATATGTTATCACCGAAAATGGAAGACCTGTTTACACCACTTTATTTGTTGTAGTGATTTTACTAGCAGCTATCGATTTGGTTTTTGCACTCGATTCAATTCCAGCAGTGATGGGTATTTCTAAAGACCCCTTAATTATTTATACTTCTAATATTTTTGCAGTATTGGGATTAAGGTCCTTGTTTTTTTTGTTACGTGGGGCAGTTAGTAAATTTGATTACTTACAACACGGGATTGCAATTGTGTTGATATTTATAGGAGCAAAAATGTTGGCAGAGCATTGGTTGAATCAATGGATTTCTAAGCAAACAACGGTGTTTATCTCATTGGGTGTAATATTGGTTTGTATTTCGGGGTCTATTTTTTATTCGATGGTGGTCAATAAAAAAGGAACTCCTGTTGATGTGATAGATGATTCGGTAAAATAATATCAATGAGCTATTCAATCAACACTATTGCCGGAATACTTGCTCTTCCTACTACTATGAAAGGGCAAATGACGATCCAGTATTTAGTGACCGATAGCCGTAAAATTATTTTTCCTCAAGCATCTTTATTTTTCGCCATAGCAGGTCCGCGCAGGAAAGGAATTGATTTTATCAAAGTAGTTTATGCTAAGGGTGTTCGGGTTTTTGTGATTGATGAAGCCATCGATCAGTCTTTGTATCCGGAAGCAGTTTTTTTGAAAGTTCACGACGCTGTTAAAGCACTACAAACAATTGCCGCCTATCATCGGGCGCAATTCACAATTCCGGTAATTGGTATTACAGGAAGTAATGGTAAGACCATTGTAAAAGAATGGTTGAATCAATTGCTTTCACCAGACTTTATTATTGTTAGAAGTCCAAGAAGTTATAATTCTCAAATAGGAGTTCCATTGAGTGTTTGGCAAATAAATGCGCAACATAGTTTGGGTATTTTCGAAGCAGGAATTTCTACTGTTGGAGAAATGAACGCATTAGCTGCCATCATTCAACCAACTATTGGGGTATTAACCAATATTGGTGAAGCGCATAGTGAAGGTTTTGAAAGCAAGGAGCAAAAGCTGGCGGAAAAATCATTGATGTTTAATAATGCTACAACCATTGTTGATGCTAGGAATATTCAATTATTAACTCAACATAAACAGGATGGATTAACACAAGTAAGTGTTGAATATAAAAATGAGGCTTTCGATTTTATTGTTCCATTCTTGGATGCAATCTCCATACAGAATACACTTACCTGTTGTATTGTACTGTTACAAATGGGTTATGATCAATCGGTGATTCAAGAAAGAATATTGGAACTACGATCTGTTGAAATGCGCATGCAATTGCGCAAAGGAATCAACAACTGTTTTGTGTTGAATGATAGTTATAGCAATGATATTGTTTCTTTAGAGTTGGCATTGAATTTTTTAAAAGAACAGTCAGGTGATCAGCCAATGACTGTAATACTTTCTGATATAATTCAATCCAATCAAACAGATCTTATTTTATATCAATCTGTTTTACAATTACTGGTACATGCTGGTGTTAAAAAATGCTATTTTATCGGGATGGCATTTGCTGATTTTGTCGATCATTTATCTGAGGATCAATTGAAGGCATTGTCATTTGAGTATCATGTGTTTACAAGCACTGATCATTTTTTACAAACAATGAATCATCATTCCTTTCAGCAGGAGTTCATATTATTAAAAGGCGCAAGAATATTTGAATTTGAACAAATTGCGCATTGGTTAGAGCAGCAAGTGCATCAAACTGTTTTAGAGATCAATTTAACGGCTATGGTGCAAAATTTAAAAACCTATCAATCATTGCTTTCTCCACAAACTAGATTGATGGCTATGGTAAAAGCATTTAGCTATGGAAGTGGGGCAGGGGAAGTGGCAAGAAGATTACAACAACAGCAAGTAGATTATTTAGCAGTGGCGTATGCCGATGAAGGGGTGGAATTGCGCAAATCGGGAATTAGTCTGCATATAATGGTAATGAGCCCTGATGAAAATGCATTCGATACGCTTATCAATTATAATCTCGAGCCAGAAATTTTTTCAATAGAACTCTTTCATTCATTTTATCAATACATTCAAAAAGAAGGGTTGAAACAGTATCCGATACATTTGAAACTCAATACCGGAATGAATAGATTGGGTTTTGATCTGATCGAGTTGCCAGCATTACTCCATCAGTTGAGCGGGCAAGATGAGTTAATGGTGAAATCGGTAATGAGTCATTTGGTGGCGAGTGAAGATCCTACTCAAGATTCGTATACTGTAGATCAAGTTGAACAATTTAATACTGCTTGTGATGCTATCGAAACTGCACTGGGATATTCATTTATCAAACATATAGCCAATACAGCAGCTATTTTGCGCAATCCATCCTACCAATTAGATATGGTGCGATTGGGTATTGGTTTGTATGGAGTAGATAGTGCCAGTTCCAATCAATTGAATTTGCAAACTGTGGCTACTTTAAAAACTACTGTGGCACAAGTGAGAAAAGTACAAGCAGGAGACACTGTAGGTTATGGACGAAAAGGAATGATCGATCGAGATAGCATAATTGCCACCATTCGCATTGGCTATGCAGATGGATATAGCAGAAAATTAAACAATGGAGTGGGCAAAGTATTTTTGCGTGGTGCATTGGCGCCAATTGTTGGCAATATTTGTATGGATATGTGTATG
>JANOQC010000049.1:0-5866 GCA_031422175.1 Sphingobacteriia bacterium
GAGGGGTTGGTGAAATAAATAATGCAGGCAGGTTTTTTAGTCTGCCTACATTATATGATTAGCTAAAACGATCACTTAAAATGTATAAGAATAGCAATAAGTGTAATAAAATAATTACTCCAGCTCTCCCCCATTTTACCCATTTCTTAGGAACCAATTTGGGCATAGGAATAAAAACCCTTACTGCTAAAAACATAGAAATATTGAAAAATACCATTGTATGAAGTGTGTATCGCAAATAATACAACCATTCATATTTTATTTCTCTTGATTCAATTTTGTGATTGAAAACAATATCAAATACAATACATACAATTAGTAAAGGGAAATATATTTTATTTCCTATTTTGTCTAATAAAGTTGAGACTGTCATAAAAAGTAAATTTATGTTCTTTGAATACAAGTCCTATAATTAAGATCGCAATTTTCTTTTTCTGTGCTGTACATAAGATAAATAATTGCAGTTGTTGAAGCTGCACTATAAACACCACCTATAATTGCACCTGCAATACCAATTTGCGGACCTCCAAGTAAACTTCCTAATTTAAACGCAATTCCCCCGCCTCCAACTGCTGCTGCTGCAATTAATTTTGTTCTATCAAGAAACCTTATATACGCCTCATTTACACAGATTTTTTTATTGATGCAACAAACATCACTGCATTCGCTTTTATAATTATCTCCAGAAATATCATCATCTACATCTTGTTCCTCTGTAATTACCCTATAATAATCAAATTCTGCAAGAGGTATATCAAAAGACATAGACCTAATATTATTATCATTACCAAGTTTTATTTTTTTGTTTAATTTATTCTTAGCATATAATTTTCTTGCCTTAAAATACAAACTAACTTGTTCCTTGGTTGTTAATCCGGCTAAATAGGTATTAAATAATTTGGTGAGTCCTTCTTGAATGATTGTAGAATTAAGCAAGACCTCTTCCTTATTTTTAAAATAATATTGACTGGTTAAATTGGCAATGAATGTTTCTTCTGTAGTTTGTTCATTTACATTTAAAAAATCTTCTTTTGTAATTGTAAGTTGATTGTGGTTTTTTTCTCTAAAAACGATATCTACATAAACTGGATCGAATCGTTTCATTGCATCCATTAAAATCACAAACTCCTTGTCGCTAGACATTGCGATAGATTTATCAAAAGGTAAATCCGGAAGTGTTTCTTTTTTACAACCAATTAAAAAAATAATAGCGAATAAAATATTGAATAACTGTTTCATAAGTTGAATTAAATATAATCACACCTGTCTAACACCATGGTGAGAATGTTCGGCGGATTTTTTTATTTGCTTGTCTGCAATCATGTACATCTATCAACACATCATTCGTAGCTACCGAAATTCGCCTAGTAGATTTACTGTGTACTGCAGAAACCATGTGCTAGGCCCATTTGAGTACAATATTATTATCTATTTCTTCCTTTACCTAGAGTAGAACTACCTTACTTTTTAATCCATTTCACCCATTTTAAACACCCTATCAAGATAGCAATGGCATTTCCTATCAAATAATAGAGTAGATTTAATTCAAAAATAATGGTAACCATTACTTGGATTATTTTAGTGCTATTCGCCATCTGGTTCATCTATATTTTAGCTTCAGACATTTTTAAGCACAAACAAGTTTTGGAGCAAGTAAGCTGGGTTAAAACTGGCTTAATAGGGTTTGTAGTTAATTTTTTTGATGTATTGGGTATTGGCGCTTTTGCACCACAAACTGCTTTATTAAAGTTCAGCAAACAAACCAGCGATCAATTAATTCCTGGTACAATGAATGTGGCAAATACAATACCCGTATTAATTCAAGCCATCATATTCATTCAAGTAATTGAAGTAGAGCCGCTTACTTTAATACTGATGTTTGTAACTGCAATGTGTGGTGCTATTTTAGGGGCTAATATTGTAGCCAAACTTTCGGAAAATAAAATAAGGCTCATTATGAGCATAGCATTGTTAATTACGGGCGGCTTTATGCTAGCTAAAAACATGGATTGGATACATGGAGATGGTGTTGCCATTGGTATTCATGGGTGGAAACTAGTGATTGCAGGTATTGTTAACTTTATTTTAGGCGCATTAATGACTGTTGGTGTTGGCTTATATGCGCCTTGTATGGCATTGGTTTTTTTATTGGGATTATCCCCGCAAGTGGCATTCCCTATTATGATGGGCTCTTGCGCATTTTTAATGCCCCCTGCCTCCATTAAGTTTATAAAATTAGGCGCCTATAATAGAAAAGCCGCAGTAGGAATGGCTATCCCTGGCATTGTTGCTGTGCTGATTGCTGCATTTATTGTTAAGTCTTTACCACTCGACACGCTTAGGTGGATGGTATTGGTCATTATCATTTACACATCAATAACCCTATTTTTATCAATAAGGAAATCAAAAAATTAAATTTTTAAAGTGTATATTTAATTCAGTTTTAATCAGTTTTTCAAAATCGAGAATATGCCCAGTTATCCAAGTATATTTAATGATGTAATTGGCCCCGTAATGCGTGGCCCATCTAGCTCCCATTGTGCTGCTTCGCTTAGAATAGCCAGAATATGCAGGGATTTAATGGGGGAACAAATAAAAGATATTTTAATTGAATTTGATCCTAATGGTTCATTAGCAACCACACACAAAAGCCAAGGTTCGGATATGGGTTTGTTTGGTGGATTTTTAGGATGGGAAGCTGATGACGAACGCCTGCCTGAGTCGGAAAAATATTTAACCACTGCAGGTATCAACTATTCCATACAAATTTGCGAATTAGCAGAAAAACACCCTAATACTTATCAAATTTCTTTATCTAACCACAAAGAGAAAAGATCATTGATTGCCATCTCAACTGGGGGTGGAATGATTGAAGTAATTAGCATTGATGGAAATACCGTTTCTATGGCTGGAGACTATTTTGAAACTTTAATTTATTGTTCTAATGCCAATAATATCATTCAATATTTACAATCAACGATTGAGTATGATGAAATTATTTTTCATAAAGGAAAAATATCCTTCATTGAAATAAAATCACAAAATAATATCCCAGCAATTATTTGTAATGAAATAATTCAAATGGATACAGTAGATGCAATTAAAAGCATCAAACCTGTATTACCAATAATGGCTAGAAAAAATGTACAGGTTCCTTTTATTACTTGTAATGAAATGATGGAGTACAATAAAGATAAAAATAAAGCGCTTTGGCAATTAGCTGTAGAATATGAGAGCATTAGAGGAAATATCAGTCGGGAAAAGGTAATGGAAAAAATGAAAGCCATTATTCAAACGATGGAACATGCAATTGAAAATGGATTAAAAGGTACCACTTATTCCGATCGTATTTTAGGTAGTCAATCTCCCAATTTCAAAAAAAATTTTGAATCCAATCAATTAATTGGTGGCGATGTACTGAACAAAACAATCATGTATGTATCGGCTATTATGGAAACAAAAAGTTCGATGGGGGTAATTGTTGCAGCTCCTACTGCTGGCTCCTGTGGTGGATTACCTGGTGTTGTTTTTGGAACTGCACATAGCATAGATAAAAAAGAAGACGATATTATTAAAGCAATGCTTTCTGCAGGATTAATAGGTGTATTCATTGCAGCACATGCAACATTTGCAGCGGAAGTGGGTGGCTGTATGGCTGAAACTGGTTCTGGTGGAGGAATGGCTGCTGCTGCTTTAGTAGAGATGAATGGAGGAAGTTTGGAACAATCAATTGCTGCCGCATCTCTAGCGTTACAAAATTCTTTGGGTATTATTTGTGACCCAATAGGAAACAGAGTGGAAGCTCCTTGCCTAGGTAGGAATGTAATGGCGGCAACCAATGCAATTTCCTGTGCTAATATGGCCTTATCAAATTACGAACACTTGATTCCATTAGATGAAGTAATTGAAACCATGAAAGCTGTGGGAGATCAAATTCACCATACTTTAAGATGTACTAATTTAGGTGGATTGTCTATAACCAATACTGCCAAGAAAATTGAAGCATTGCTGGAAGCCAACCCTCCCGCATTTTTTAAAAATTGTTAGTCTCTAGATATTAAATAATTGATGATGTTGAAATATATTTTTGTTGTTGGTATTGTTATTTTTTGTGGGCAATCAATGGTGTTTTCTCAGCAGCAACATTCCCCTTTAATAAATTCCTTTCAAACTTTTAAAAAATTAAAAGACGAAACTACTTTTAAACTTGATTGGATTTCAGTTGGGCCAACCGTAAATGGTGCTAGAGCAGATGTTGTGCAAGTTGATGCTAATCATCCTGGAACGATGTATGTTGGATTTGGTTCTGGTGGGCTTTGGAAAACCATCAACAATGGGCTTATTTGGAATCCTATTTTCGATGATCAATCTGCTTATAGTATTGGAGACTTTGCAATTGCTCCCTCTAATTCAAAAATTCTTTATGTAGGTACTGGAGAGCATTTAAAAAAGCCAAGAAATTTTACCCTGCCGGGAACAGGCATGTTCAAGTCAGTGGATGCAGGACTTACTTGGCAACATATTGGTTTGGAAGATTCTTGGTCTATAGCTGAAATAGCTATTCATCCTACTAATCCGGATATTGTATTGGTTTCTGTGTTAGGTCATCTCTGGACAAAAAATAAAAACAGGGGCTTATACAGAACAACTAATGGCGGAAAAACTTGGAAACAAGTATTGTATAAGAATGATATGACGGGTGGCAATGATATTGTAATTGCACCTACTAATCCGGCAATCATGTACACATCAATATGGGAAGTGTACCCCAGCATTAGTGGCCCGAACAGTGGTGTGTATAAAAGTATTGATACTGGCAAAACTTGGATCCTTTGTAATAATGGATTACCTAGTGGACCTAATATAGGTAGAATTGGCTTAACTGTTTCTAACACGAATCCTAAAAAAGCTTACGCACTTGTTGATAATTTAAACAACCCAAAAAATCAAGCAGCCGAACTGTACAAAACAATTGATGGAGGTCTTTCTTGGACGAAAACCCATACCGACCCTTTCAAAATATTTTCAGCCTATGGCTGGTATTTTACCAATGTTTACTTGAATCCAAAAAATGACGAGGAAGTGTTTTGTTTAGGTATTCGTTTAGCACATAGTTTAGATGGAGGTAAAAATTTTTCATTTATTAGTGGTCAAGTAAATAGAATAACTCCCAGTCTTGCTCAAGGGTTACATTTAGATCAATCTGAATTGTGGATTAATCCTCAAAATCCCAATCACCTTGCTTTAGGGAATGATGGAGGCTTGTATGTAAGCCTCGACAAAGGACTGTCTTGGATGCATTATAATAATATTCCAACTGGTGAGTTTTATGATTTAACAATAGATTCTTCTAGCTATACTATTTATGGAGGAACACAAGATGATGCAACAGTGTATGGGCCAGCAAAAGAATTAAATACAACATTCAGTGACCCTTGGAAATATGTTTGGATAGATCCATGGGATGGTGGAGATGGATGTGTTACACAAATTGATCCGAAAGAAAATACTATTGTGTATTATAGTCAACAAAATGGCAGTATTACCAGACTTGATAAAAGTATTGATAAGGCTACATCAATAAAACCTAAGCTACCAAAGTCAATTATTGATACTTTGAATTACAATTTTATAACGCCCTATTTTATTTCCCCTTTTGAACATAAAACCTTGTACCATGGGGGAAATTATATTTTTAAATCAATTGATCGTGGTGATACTTGGAAAGTGATCAGTCCAAATATTGCTAATTCATCTTTTGTAAATAAAACATCTTTTGCAGCAGGTGCAGTAGTAGAATCTCCCATCAATAAAGGGTTGCTGTATGTAGGAACCGATAAAGGTGCTTTCTGGGTTTCAAAAAATG
>JANOQC010000050.1:0-5866 GCA_031422175.1 Sphingobacteriia bacterium
TTGGTTATTGCTTTCCCAAGTATCATTAAAAAAGATATCTCCAGATTGAGGATGTTCTGCAATACCATGATCCATCATATAATAATGATCTCCAAATAATCGAATGGGAGTTCCGCCAGAAAATGGTACGGAATAACCGGCAGCTTGTCCTGTTCTGTTTGAAGTAAAATATATTTGCTTACTATCCCAACTCCAATTGTTTACAATATCTGAAGCACTGTGAAATGTTAGTTGTTTTATTTCTCCCCCTTCGAGCGGCATTACAAGAACATCGTTATTACCCATTTGCTGGCCGGTAAAAGCTAACCACTTACCATCGGGAGATATTTTTGCATTGGTCTCATAGCCTTGCATTGCAGTGACTCTACTTGCTTGCCCATCTGCAATATTCGTTTTCCATAAATCGCCTTCAAAACTAAACACAACCGTTTTAGCATCAGGACTAATACAAGGATTTGATAAAAAACGGGGGTCACTAACTTGAGCATTTGATTGCAGCATGAAGAAAACAAAAAAAGCCAAACCTAAAATTTTTCTCATAATGGTAATAGTATAAATAAAGCATTAACGCAAAGCACCTTTCGGTATCGATTTTTCTA
The DNA here is from genome assembly GCA_031422175.1 of Sphingobacteriia bacterium. Classification (GTDB taxonomy): domain Bacteria; phylum Bacteroidota; class Bacteroidia; order Chitinophagales; family Chitinophagaceae; genus Sediminibacterium. The sequence continues at coordinate 600 of JANOQC010000050.1, forward strand.
ATAAATATTTATAAATAAACTTGGTTTTAAGATTACTAAAATGTACTCCTTTAGCACCACCCCATCCATGCCTTCCGCCGGGATACAACATAAACTCAAATTCTTTTCCCTTGTCTTCTAATGCACTAATTAGTTGTATACTGTTTTGCATATGTACGTTATCATCCATGGTGCCATGTACAATTTGTAACATGCCTTTGTATTTGTCTATATGTGTTACTACATTTCCACTCTTATAGCCTTCCGGATTCTCAGCAGGCGTATCCATGAATTTTTCTGTGTAATGGCTATCGTATAATTTCCAATCAACTACAGAGCCACCAGCCATTCCATGTGTAAATACGCTTGATCCATAGGTTAATGCATAGGCACTCATATAACCACCGTAGCTAAACCCAGTGATACAAATTTTTGTTGGATCAGCTTGCCCTTTTTCAATAAACCATTTAGCCATGGTCATATAATCTTCCATTTCCCAATAACCTAAATTGCGGTGCATATAATTTACACCTGCTTTTCCAAAATGTCCACTTGCTCTATGATCAAATGCCACTTGAATCATTCCTTCTTGTGCATAAAACTGTTGATTGGCATTCCATCTCCAACCGTCCATTACAGTTCCTGCATTCGGACCACCATAAATACTTACCAATAAAGGATATTTTTTGTTGGGGTCCATATTGGTTGGCCAGGTAACCATGGCAGGTAAATCAAATAATCCATCAGCACTTTTAATACGGATCAATTCTGTTTTGGCCAAAGCATAATTATCTAATTCTGCACCTTTGGCATTGCCCAATTCACGAACTAATTTTCCCTTAGTATCAAATAAAGCAACTTTTGCTGGTGATTGGGTATTGCTATAAGTTGTTATGAAATTTTTTCCGTTTGGAGACAAGTTAACTTGATGTTGGTAATCTCCAAAAGTTAATCTTTTCATGTCGGTTCCATTCATTTTTACCGAATATAAATCTACACGAGCAGAATTTTCTTTTCCTTTAGCGGTAAAATAAACAAGGCTATTTTTTTCATCAATTAATAATACATTCAATACGGTAAAATTACCCGCAGTGATTGCATTAACTAAAGTTCCATTATTGTTATGAAGGTATAAATGATTCCAACCTGTTTTATCGCTTTCTAAAACAAAAGATGGTTTGGTTTTTAAGAAAACAATTCTTCCGCCTGCTTTATCTTCTAAATCAACCCATGTTTTTTGTTCTTCTTCATACATGATTTTTTTAGAACCATTGGAAGGACTAACATCATAAATTTTTAAATGATCCTGTCCACGATTAATCCATTGTACCAATAAGCTAGATCCATCTTCACGCCAAATTGGCCATCCGAAATATTGGTCGTCTTTATCATTGAAATCAGCCCAAGTGGTAGCACCCCCTTCCGCAGGCACAAATCCAACCTTTACTTCAGGGTTGCGTTCTCCAGCTTTAGGATAACGGGTTTCTTCTACAAATCCACGCTGCCCATCGCTATTATAGATCGGGAACATCGGTACCATACTTTCATCAAAATGCATATAGGCCAATTGTTTGCTGTTGGGGTTCCACCAAAATGCACGGTAACGCGTTCCTCTTCCAAAAATTTCTTCCCAGTACACCCAGCTTGCAAAACCATTTAAAGTAGTATTGGTTCCATCGTTGGTTAATCTATTCTCTTTATTATTACTTAAATTATACGTATACAGATCATTACCTTTTGTATATGCTATATAGTTACTATCAGGAGAAAATATGGGATTTTTTTCTTCTGTTTTATCAAAAGTGATTTGCTTTTCTACCGAACCATTTTTATAATACAGATCATTATTTTTAACACTTACCGATTTGGTTGGAGGAACAGCCCCTTTCATTTGATCTGGAGTGGCTTCAGTTAGTTTACCAGTTTTAACATCCATCACATAATTTTTTTGTGACGAATCAGGATGAATTCTTTGTCTTAAAATCACCGATTCATCATCCAACCATTTTACAACGGAAGGCAAAGAATTGATGAAATTTTTTGGTAATTTGTTAGCCAACAAGTCGGCATTTTCTAATTGCTTTTTTTGAGCACTTGTAACAGACAGTATTGCCATCATTGCAATACCAAAGAATACTTTATACATAGTAATTAATTTGGAAGATAAATATAATGATTATAGAGCCAGCAATTGCTAAAAAGCGTCGTTCAACTTAATATAGAATGCATATCCCCCAGAACTGCTTCTTGCATAGTCTAATCGCACAAACATCCTGTTCTTTTTATTAACTAAAAACCGAAGACCAGCACCACCTGCATAACGGATATTATTAGCAGCATAATTTGAGAATGAGTCTCCTACAATACCAGCTGCACCAAATGCAGATCCATATATCCATCGCCAAATATGAAACCTAAATTCCGACTGAGCAGCTGTAAAGGATTTATCCCTGAATCTCCCGGTAAAAAATCCGCGCATTAAATTAGAATTGCCTAATCTGGGCATTTCTCTAAGTGGTACATCACCGATTGTAGTTCTATTCATGAATTGAAAAGCCAATGTATTTAAATTTGAAACAGGAATATATTTTCGCCAATCCAACATCCATTCGCCATAACTAAATTTATCTCCCAAAACTGGAATATGGTATTGATAACTCATTTCTAAATAGTTACCAGTATGAGCACTAAAAGGAAAGTCTCTTCCTTCATGTAAAAATGCTGGGCCTATACCCAATATATCGCTACCATTAATACCAGTAACCATTTTATCTGCATTGCTTAATGGTTTAGAATAAGTGACATTATAAGTATCACTAAAATTAACAGCCAATCCCAAATAATTTTGATTCTTTAATAGTTTATAGGTTTTGCTTTCAAAATACAATCGATTATAAAATTGGCTATTAAAATCTTCATTGCCAACCGTGTTATTACCTACCCCCCAATACCTTTCATTGAAACGTTGAAAACCAGCATTGCCTCTAAATACATAGCGTTCTCCTCTTCCAAATATTTGCCAGATACCACTTAAATCTAATTGACTTTTTGAACTATAAGTAATTTGTCCATAAATAAAAGAGCCGCGCGCTTCCTTATTATTTCCTTTTTCTTTAGCATTGAAAAAATATTCCATTGCTATTCCAAAACGAACACCAGTTTCTGGGGTAGAAGTTACAATCGGTATTGGAACAACTTTTAAATTAATGAGTGCTAAAGAATCAGGGTTCATAAAATTACGAATCGATTTTTTAGGCTCAGGCCTAATACTGTCTTGTGCATTCAAAGAATGAACTATAAAAAAAACGATTGCGAAAAAAATTCCTCTTTTAAATAACCACATTGATCATTCTCCCTTTTACAAAAATGAATTTCTTTATTTCTTTACCTTCTAGCCATTTTTGTACCAACTCACTGGCAATTACAATATTTTTAACAGTAGCTTCATCCGCATCTAAACTGATATTGATATTGGTTCTTACTCTTCCATTAATACTTACTGGATATTCTTTAGAAGATTCTGTTACATGTGCAGCATTAAAAACAGGAAATGATGCATCTAAAATTGAACCACTATTACCGAGAGTCAACCACAACTCTTCACTGATATGCGGGGCATAAGGCGTGAGCATAATGAGTAATTGTTCGAGTACTTCTTTCTTATTGCATTTTAAATCGGCTAGCTCATTTACACAAATCATAAAAGTACTTACCGCCGTATTAAAACTATAGCGCTCCGTATCTTCTTCAATTTTTTTAATGCACTTGTGCAATACTTTTAATTCTTCAGGAGTTGTTGCATCAGTATTCCAAACTTTTCCTTTGATTTCATCAAAAAACAATCGCCATAATTTTTTGAGGAATCGATGTACGCCTTCTATTCCTTTGGTATCCCAAGGTTTGCTTTGTTCTACTGGGCCAAGAAACATTTCATACATTCTAAATGTATCTGCTCCGTATTTTTCTACTAATATATCTGGGTTAACGGTATTGAATTTGCTTTTAGACATTTTCTCTACTTCAGATCCGCAAATGTACCTCACCCCCGACCCCTGAAGGGGAGTGTTAGATTCTAAGACTTTACCATCTTCATCAATTATTGTTGCATTTGCGTACTCTCCATTTCTCCATTTACGGAACGCTTCAATATCAAGTTCAAAACCATCTACCATGTTTACATCAACATGTATTGGTTGAACCTCATAGTTCGCAATCAATCCAGCAGAAATAAATTGATTGGGATTATTTTTATCACGATACACAAACCTACTACTCCCCTGAATCATCCCTTGATTCAATAATTTTCTAAAGGGTTCATCAAAACCAATATGTCCTAAATCATATAAAGCTTTGGTCCACATTCTGCTGTACAATAAATGCCCAACAGCATGCTCTGTTCCGCCAATATAAAGATCAACCTGGTTCCAATAATCACTTACTTTTCTATCACAAAAAGCATTGTTGTTTTCAGGATCCATATAACGCAAGAAATACCAACTACTTCCTGCATAACCAGGCATGGTATTGGTTTCCAATACCCCCTTACCCCCTAAAGGGGGAATTTCATTAGAGAATTGCTCAATCCATTCATGGATATTAGCCAAAGGTCCTTCACCATCAGGCCCAGGACTGTACGATTCAACTTCAGGCAATAATAAAGGCAATTTTGATTCATCTAAAGGATAAGCAATCCCCTCTTTCCAAATGATCGGAAATGGTTCGCCCCAATAACGTTGTCTGCTAAATGCAGCGTCGCGCATTTTATAATTCACTTTCTTTTTTCCAATACCCTTCTCCACTAATTTGTTGATTACAATCGATATCGCATCTCGCATTACTATTCCACTTAAAAAATCGCTATTGTGTAAAATAGCCTCTTTGGTAGAATTGGCTTCTGTGCCATTATAATATTCTCCAATAATATTGGTGATCGGAATAGTAAAATATTGTGCAAATTTATGATCACGTTCGTCTCCACAAGGAACCGCCATGATGGCTCCAGTTCCATATCCTGCCAATACATATTCCGAAATCCAAATAGGAATTTTTACTCCATTAAAAGGATTAATGGCATATGCACCAGTGAAACATCCAGAGATTTTTTTCTCAGCCTGACGCTCCCTATCGCTTCTACTTTTTACATAAGCAATATATGCTTCAACAGCAGCTTGTTGATCTGCTGTAGTGATAGATGCTATCAAAGCATGCTCTGGGGCAACCACCATAAAATCTACGCCGAAAATAGTATCAGGTCGGGTTGTGTAAACCGTTAACTGGGCTGGTTTATC
>JANOQC010000051.1:0-41209 GCA_031422175.1 Sphingobacteriia bacterium
TATACTACAATCACCACTACAAAAAATACGGTGAAATAACGGAAACTAAAGTTTTGAAAAATTACGAAGGCAAGCGAATCAATTGAGGTTTTAAAGTTCTTCTAAATATGCAAATCTTCCGCTTGATAATAATTTGCATAAGCAATGATACCAGATAATTTTTGTTGAACACCCAATTGAACAAAGGGCTTCAAATAGTTTTTTTTAAAATAAGCTTCGTCTTTATCATAGCCACAAAAACGAAAATAATAATCTGTTTTAATTTGTAACGTTTCTACCCTAAGATCATCGGTCATAACAATTTCGTATTTAGTTTTATTTTATTCAATAGCTACTTTTCCAACTTAGAATGAGCAAACACAGGATTATTGCAAATGAAAGAGATTAATAAAAAGAAAAACCAGTTTTTGATACTACCATTATTAGTTACACATTACGAAAAATAATCCATACCCAAATACAAAACCCCCATCTACAAAAGTAGACAGGGTTTAATTATATATAATGAAACTGATTACTTGTATTGAGGTACAAGGCCAGCAACTAATTCAGTCATTTTCTTCAAACCATCTTCAGGTAAATTGCCTTTCTTAAATTCAGCCAAAACATCTGGTAATTTATTTTCCATTTCCATTAAGAAATGAATTTCAAATTCCTTCACTTTCTTTACTGCTACATCACGCAACAAGCCCAATGTACCTAAGTAAATAATAGCAACCTGTTTTTCAACCGACATTGGAGAATATTGCAATTGCTTCAGAATTTCTACATTTCTAGCACCCTTGTCAATTACCGATTTGGTTGCAGCATCTAGATCTCCACCAAACTTAGAGAAAGCTTCTAACTCTCGGTACAAAGCCTGATCTAATTTAAGTGTACCTGCAACTTTCTTCATCGATTTGATCTGTGCATTACCACCCACACGACTTACAGAAATACCTACGTTGATCGCCGGACGAATACCTGCATTAAATAAGTTACCTTCTAAGAAGATTTGTCCGTCGGTAATAGAAATTACATTCGTAGGAATATAAGCAGATACGTCACCTGCTTGTGTTTCAATAATAGGTAATGCTGTTAATGATCCACCACCTTTTACTAAATGTCTGATAGACTCAGGTAAATCATTCATGTTTTTAGCAACATCATCATTGGCAATTACTTTAGCAGCTCTTTCCAATAAACGACTATGCAAATAGAATACATCACCAGGATATGCTTCACGTCCTGGAGGTCTTCTCAACAACAAAGAAACTTCACGGTAAGCTACCGCTTGCTTAGATAAATCATCATAGATGATTAAAGCTGGTCTACCAGTATCTCTAAAGAATTCACCAATAGCTGCACCAGCAAATGGAGCATAGAATTGTAATGGAGCAGGATCAGATGCAGAAGCACAAACAATTGTTGTAAATGCCATCGCACCATTATCTTCCAATGTTTTCATTACTCCAGCAACAGTAGATGCTTTTTGTCCGATTGCAACATATATACAGTATACAGGTTTTCCTGCATCGTAAAATTCTTTTTGGTTGATGATAGTATCAACGCAGATAGCAGTTTTACCAGTCTGACGATCTCCAATTACCAACTCACGTTGACCACGTCCTACAGGAATCATTGCATCGATTGCTTTGATACCTGTTTGCAAAGGTTCTTTTACCGGCTCACGATAAATTACTCCCGGTGCTTTACGCTCCAAGGGCATTTCATACAAATCACCTGTAATAGGACCTTTACCATCTATTGGCTCTCCCAATGTATTAATAACACGTCCAACAACTCCTTCACCTACTTTAATGGAAGCAATCTGTCCGGTTCTTTTTACAGTTGCACCTTCTTTAATAGATCCACTCTCTCCCATCAATACCACACCTACATTGTCTTCTTCTAAGTTCAAAGCAATTGCTTTAACACCGTTTTCGAAAACTACCAGCTCTCCACTTCTTACTCCATTCAATCCATATACACGAGCAATTCCATCACCCACTTGTAATACAGTACCTACTTCTTCAAGCTCAGCAGATGCGTTAAAATTACTAAGCTGTTGTCTTAGTATTGCTGAAATTTCATCCGGTTTAATGTCTACCATTTTATATTTTTTAAAAAGTGTATGTTATAATTATCTCAAGCTTTGTACGTAAATATTTTTAGTGAACTGCTTTTTAATTTGCAATAAATCGAATGCAATACTTGCATCAACCAACTTATTATTGAAAGATAATTTGAAGCCTCCAATTATTGAAGCATCAACTGAAGTTTCTAATTCAACTGTTCCAAAATGATTAGCCGCTTGTACTTTTTGTTGAATTAATTTTTTCATCTCATCTGAAACAGCTACTGCTGTAGTTAGTTTCACAATATGAATTCCTTTAATTGTATTGTATTGATTGATAAAAGCTGCTGCAATTGCAGGTAAATCTTTTTCCCTTCCTTTTTTAACAAGTAAACTATTGAATGCTACTGTAAGTTCGCTCACTTTACCATTGGTTACAGCAAAAATAATTTTCTCTTTCTGATCTGTTTTTATGATTGGGCTACGCAACATATTTACAAATTCAACACTTATTTTACATAAGCTTTGAATATACGTCATGTCTTCATGTACTTTATCTAATTGGCTTTTCTCTGTAGATAAATCAATTAAACTCTTGGCATATCTATCTGCTAATCTAAGATTCGACATTCTTTAATTCAATTTAGCAACTTCAGTTAATTGTGAAATGTATTTTTCTTGATCTGCTTTATTCACTAGTTCTCTTTGCAACACTTTTTCAGCCACTTCTATCACTAATGTTCCAACTTGGTTTTTCACTTCAGTTAAAGCAGCATTTTTCTGCTGTGTAATAGACATTTGAGCGTCTGCTACAATTCGATCAAATTCAGCTTTTGCTTTTTCTTTAGCATCAGACACCATTTTATCGGATGTTTCTTTGGCTTCTTTAATCATCACTGCTCTTTCTTCACGAGCTTTAGACATCATTGCTTCATTCTCATTTTTAAGAGAAGCCATTTCTGCTTTTACCTTATCAGCAGAAGCAATAGCATCAGCAATACCTGTTTCCCTTTCTTTCAATGAAGAAAGTATTGGTTTCCATGCAAATGCTTTTAAAATAAAGAACACAATGCCAAAAGCAATCAATGTCCAAAATAACAATCCTAAACCGGGTAATAACAATTCCATAAAAAATATTTAAATCGAATAATGTTAAAAAGAATTACTGCACCGCTTGCCCTGTGCTCACCGTGCAGTAATAAGTTTGTGCAACTAGGCTTTTAATACAGCCAAGATTCCAGCGATTACCGCAAAAAGGGCAACACCCTCTACGAAAGCCGCTGTAAGAATCATGTTCGCACGGATGTCGTTAGCCGCTTCTGGTTGACGAGCAATGCTTTCTACAGCACCTTTACCAATCTGACCGATACCGATTCCTGCACCAATTGCAGCTAAACCTGCACCAATAGCTCCGCCTAAATGGCTCATGCTAACATCCAACAAAGTGTTAATTACTGACATACTGTTTGTTTTAATGAATGAAAAAATTAATGATGCGCTTCTTCATGATGGGCACCTTCCATTGACTGGCCGATAAACACAGCTGTCAAATTAGTGAAGATGAATGCCTGAATAAACGCAACCAATATCTCTATGAAATAAATAAATACGGTAAATGCCAATGAAACTGGTGCGAAACCAATTCCTGCTACTTTGCTCATTGCTCCAAAAATAAAAATCAACATAATGAAACAAGTGATGATGATATGCCCTGCCACCATATTGGCAAATAAACGGACAATCAATGCAAATGGTTTAGTGAAAATGCCGATGAACTCCACTGGTACCAAAATAAATTTAACTAAAAAAGGAACTGGCGGGTTAAAAATATGTGCCCAAAAATGTTTGTTGGTGCTAAATACAATTACAAAGAAACTAATCACCCCTAACACAACTGTAAAAGCAATATTGCCTGTTACGTTGGCTGTTCCAGGAATTAATCCAAGAATATTATTGATTAAAATAAAGAAAAACACCGTTAATAAATAAGGCATGTATTTTTCGTAAGCATGGCCAAGATTAGGCTTACCAACTTCATCTCTTACAAAAGTAATAACTGGTTCAATGGCATTTTGAAAACCTGATGGCGCTACTTTTGCACCATTCTTTTTGTACTTATTAGCAACTCCAATCATTAACCAAACTAAGAAAGCCAAAGCCAAAAACATTTGAACCACATTTCTGGTTAAACTGAAATCGTATACTTGAATGCTAGCATCTGGTTCTCCCGCTTCATTCACAGCAACAATTTTACCTTCTTCCGATTTATAGCCATTGTACACTTCATGCCCATGGTGAAACTTTCCAAAAGAAAATACAGAAAGCCCTTTTTGAGTAGAATATAAAATAACAGGTAAAGGAATGCTTACATGTGTTTCTCCGATGGAGAAAAAATGGAACTCATGGGCGTCCATAATATGCTCCATGATCAATTTCGCTGGGTCAAATGCTGCTTCTTTGTGACTGCCTGAAGCTTCACCTACTTTTTGAGGTGTTTCATTAGCAAAAACACTTGAAGAAAAAAGCAAAGTAAAAATGCTGAGAACTACTACCAGTAACGATTTTATGCTTTTTTTGGCCATACCTATATCGAAATTTGCGGCAAAGATAAGGGTAAGGGGGGTAAAATTGAAGTTGGAAAGAAGGAATTTCTAAAAAAAGATAGAAGCTTAAATCTGTTTATTTTCAGTAATTCTTTTGATCGCTTCTAGCTCTATTACATCTATCTGGTCTTTTGGTCGGTTTACTGCTTTTTTATTGGCAATCAAATGGTTAATGTGCATAAATGGCACTTTATGAGGACCAATATCAAATATAGTAGCCTTTTGATAGCAAGTTTCAAATGTCTCCTCTTCTAATCCAACCATACTTGTCTTGATATCTAATTCGATCCCAGCAGCATAAAAACTGGTCCACCCAGGAATAAAAATCATAGTTTCTAAACTTTCGTAGTCCCCATATCCCAAATCTGCAAAAGCCCGACGCAATTTTTGGCGATTCTCCAAATTATCTTGTAACCATAAATCAAGGTCATCAGTTTGTCTGTTAAAACCATGGAATCGAGTAGCAAGCCCACCTACCATCAGGTATTTAACCTCAAAGTAATTTAGCTTTCCCCAAAAGTCTAGAAGCGCTTGGTCTAAAGTATCCATTATTCAATTTTCTATTTATGATGGGAAATTGCTTTATCAAGCATTTTACATCTAAGTAACATCTGTGTAAAAAGTTGCAATTTTTCTAATCCTGACCTATTTATGTCAACCAACAATTTATCCTGTGGTGATTGATGTATAAATCCGTTCAACCGTTTTTTTTCATTTAAATCAGAACGATCCGGCATAGAAAGCTCTTTCGAATATGGTTGATCTTGTATCATGATTATGAAGAAATAGTTCTTTTTTTCTCAAACTGCATCTCATGCAATTTAGCATAAAATCCGCCAAGGATTAGCAATTTTGAATGGTTTCTCATTTCTAATGACTTCCTACTATCGAACACGATAATTTCAGTGGCTTTATGTAATATAAGCTTTGTTAATTTACAATATTTTCGATACCTAAACTGGCAATATCGAATTGAAAGTGCAATTGCACTTTGCGTTTATTTTCAATTTGAAATCCTGTTTGATAGCAATTGGCTTTTACTGTTTCAACGTAATATTTACCATTAGTAGCATCTTTAGTATAAGAATATTCATTCTTATGTATTAGAGATTCCGATACAATTTTACCAAGCTTGTCTGCTTTCCAATATGGGGAATTATAGGCGTTATTTAATCCTTTGTTTAAGCGTTCTACCTTGATTTCCCAAACATATTTTATGTTAACTATTGCATAGTCTTCCTCCCTAATCAGCATTTCTCCTTTATAGAAGCTATAAGAAGTGTCTTTACTTCCACTCAGAGGTAGGATATATCCGATATTATAGGACTTGAAACTTACAAGGTAAACTGAGCCATATTTTTTATCTTGGTAATGCGCCAAAAGTTTGACATCAAAATTTGTACTTTTTTTTTCACCCAACACCATTCCTAATCTAAGAACATCTACTTTTTGGATAATACCCCCTAGACTTAATCTAGGTGGTCCAATAAAGTTACTAAAAAGTGCATCGTATTTGACTGTGTCTTGTTGCCACTTTCTAATTTTTAAATTTTGTTGACCTTTGTAAAAACGCAAATTAATTAGGTCCGACATTCCCCCTTTTGTACTATCATAATTACGTACAATTGAATATGACTTAAATTGCTGATCAAAAGAACTATCGCCATAGTTCTTTTGATAATATTTATTAGCTTTTTTAATTATCCAGTTTGCATTCGGTTTTTTTTTAGCTTTACTAGATACTGTAACATTAGGTAATGTATTAGAAAATGGATCAAGTCTCAATAAATTGACTTGATTAATCAACAAATAACAGCTACGATCTTTATAACCTATAGCTGATAATTGGATTTTTAGATTTACATTTTTTATATCTATAGCAAACTCTCCTTTCGCATCAGACACAAATGACATAAGGCCCAAATCGTCTTTGAGAAGAGTGATTATTGCAAATGGGATAGGATCATTAGTGATAGAATCAATAATTCTTACACTAACCATTGTATCTTTCAGAACAGTTTCAGCAAAAATCTTTGATCTACTCTTTGCTTGCAAAGGAATATTTACTAAAGGTTTTTGGAAACTTAAGCACATTGTCAACACAATTAATTTAACAAGGAACATTGGTTTGTAGTTATTAAATCTGACTAAATGAAAGGGTTCATTAATTTATACTTTGACAATCTAAAAAAGAATATTTTTATTTGCATTTATTAAATTCAAAACAATGATATTGATAATTAGAATTGCTTTTTTATAACATTTAAAAACTATATTTCGTAATAAAGTATATATAATTACAAAAAGCTAAACTGAATTTTCAACATCATTGTCAAAGAACTAAAGAAATTTTCACCTTTTAACAAGCACCACAAGCTCCCTTGTCAGAACCTCCACAGTGACCAGCAATATCTGCGACTGCACAGCTTTCAGCAATCCATTGAATTTCATATTGCCCACTTGGCAAGATTGGAGCATCACAATAACATAAAATATTGCCGGGATCCTCTACACCTCCGAATATTTTCTTGGCTTGTTCTCTAGTTAAGGCTTTTCCAAAATTCAATACTTCAAAAATTGATTTTTTCATTTTAAAATTTTTTAATGATTAAATAATAATTAGGTAGGATTCTTCTCATTTTTGAGAGAGTTTTACACCGTTAGATAATTAGTTTGCTGTGTAAAGCTCCAACCCTTCGTCACAATATAATTGTGTTGAAGAACTATTTTAATCGTTATCGCATAACTCAAAAACGGTGGTATCAGAAAAACAAAGATTCTCTGAATTTATATTAACAATAGCTTTTAATTCCTCTCTACTTAGTATTCGTGTATTATCATCAAATAAAGATTTTACCATCTGCCCATCTTTGTCATAATAATAGGTGTTTAAAGTTCTACTATATCGTATTGGAAACCCCATTTCTTTCATTTCTTTTAAAACATACAATAAACCATTTTTACTTAGTCGATTTTTTGCAGCAAAAGCTGCAAGATTTCCAGTGGCTTTTTTTCTTGTGAGGTAATCAATAAATGTTAACCGCTTAAAATATCCTTGTAATGACATTTTATCAATTTTAAATATATAATTACTTAAGTTACTGCTTTTTCCTTAAACTGCATTTTATGTAATGTAGCATATACCCCACCCATATTGAGTAATTCGGAATGATTACCCATTTCTTTAATTTCACCCTTGTCTAAAACAATGATTTTATCGGCTTTACGAATTGTAGAAAGTCTGTGTGCTATTACAATGGAAGTTCTCCCAGTAATTAAAGTATCAATGGCTTTTTCCATTAAAATTTCACTAACTGTATCAATGGAAGAGCTGGCTTCGTCTAAAATAAGTATCGCAGGGTTGTACAATAAAGCCCTTATAAACGACAAGAGTTGACGCTGACCTAAGCTGAGTGTACTTCCCCTTTCCATTACATTGTAATCATATCCATTAGGCAATTGTTCAATAAACTCGTGAACCCCAATCATTTTAGCAGCTTCGATTACTTGCTCTCTGGCAATTGCTGGGTTACGTAGTGTAATATTATCCATTACAGATCCTGAAAAGAGAAAAACATCTTGTAAAACCACTCCAATTCCCTTTCGAAGCCCATCTAAGTCATAATCATCAATAGAAACACCATCAATTTTAATAGTACCCACCTGTATTGTATACATTCTGTTCAATAAACTAATGACAGAAGTTTTACCACTTCCCGTTTGCCCAACTAATGCAACTGTTTCTCCTGCTTTTACTTTGAAATTAATATTCTTCAAAACATAATTATCTCCCACATATGCAAAAGAAACATGGTTGAATTCAATTTCACCTTTGATGGAAGTAGGGTTAAAAGCATTTTCTTTTGATGGAGGTAATTCATCATCATTATCCAATACTTTAAATACTCTTTCTGCAGCTATCATTCCCATTTGCAACACATTGAATTTGTCTGCTATTACCCTTAATGGTCGGAATATTTGATTGAGGTATAAAATAAATGCTACCAACAATCCTGCATCCAATGATCTATCGGCAATCCACCAAACCAGTATCCCTGTACTCACCGCTAACACAACCTCAACAATTGGGAAGAAAACAGAGTACGCGAAAATGGCTTTGATATTGGCATCCCGATGTTTTTCATTGATCTTTTTAAATGAGGCATACTCTTTATCTTCTGCCGCAAATGCCTGTACTACTTGCATTCCAGTGATATGCTCCTGCACAAATGCATTGAGTGATGCCACTGCATTTCTTACTTGAATAAAACTTTTATTTACACTTTCTTTAAAATAATAAGTAGCAATAATCATTAAGGGAAAAGGTGTTAAACTGATCAACGTTAATCGCCAATCAATCCAAAACATAGTAGCTAAAGTGATAATAATGGTTAACAAATCTGCTACAATCGGAATTAAACCATCAGAAAAAATATCATTGATGCTTTCTATATCATTGATGGTACGTGTGGTAAGTGTTCCTATTGGTGTTTGATCGAATTGTCGAAGATTTAAACCCAATACTTTTTTATATACTGTAACCCGCAAATCCTTTACCACATGTTGCCCCATCCAAGCGGTAATGAAGGAGAATAAAAACCGAATGGTGGTTTCGATAAATAAAAAAGCGATTTGAAAAATGGTAACGGCTATAATAAAACGTGTAATGTCAGAAAGATCTATTCCAAATAAAACAGTAGATACCCATTTTGGCAAAACCACATTTTTTCCAATAGCTGAATTAACAGTTAATTGAATAAGGTATGGCCGAATGGGAGATGCAATAGCCATTAAAATGGCCAATAATAAACTAAGGTAAAATTGGTTTTTATAGGGTTTTACAAAAACAAAAACGCGTTGTAATAAACTGAATCTGATTCCCTTTTTTGGTTCTTTTTTAAGCATAGTATTGTACAAAAGTAACAACTCTTTGTTAGCATAGTTAAAGGGCATTGAAATAAATAGGAGTTTGCATATATTCGTATTGTATGGATCAAGTGGATGAACAATATGTTGAGCCTGTAGCGGTCAAGTATTCCTTAAACGAAGAACAGGAAAAAAAAGAAATTATCAGGCATTATCGTGCACTGTTAAAAAGTCTACGTCCTAAATTAAAAAAAGGAGATAAAGAATTGATTCGTCATGCATTTGAAATGGCCGCAAATGCACACAAAACCATGCGCAGAAAAAGTGGAGAACCTTATATTATTCACCCAATTGCTGTGGCAATGATTTGTGTAGAAGAAATTGGCTTAGGGGTGAGAAGTACCATTTGTGCATTGTTACATGATACTGTTGAAGACACTGATATTTCTTTAGAAGATGTTGAATTGGAATTTGGAATTGAAATCGCCAAAATTGTTGATGGGCTTACCAAAATTTCCAATGTAATTGATACCAATACCAGCCAACAAGCAGAAAATTTCAAAAAGATTTTACTTACGCTAACAGATGATCCAAGGGTGATCTTAATCAAGCTGGCAGATCGTTTGCACAATATGCGCACCCTCGATCATATGAAGCGGGAGAAGCAATTAAAGATAGCTTCAGAAACAGTTTGGGTATATGCACCACTCGCTCATCGAATGGGTTTATACAATATTAAAACGGAGTTGGAAGATCTTTCCATGAAATACATGGAAGTAGATGCATATAGAGAAATAGCAAAAAAATTGTCTGAAACAAAAAGAGAAAGAACCAGATATATCAATGAATTTATTCGGCCGATCAAAGAAAAATTAATTGCAGGTAATTTTGATTTCGAAATTTATGGCCGCCCCAAAAGCATTCACTCCATATGGAATAAAATAAAAAAGAAATCGGTTTCATTTGAACAGGTTTATGATCTTTTTGCCATCAGGGTTATTTTAAACTCTCCTCAAGAAAAAGAAAAAGAAGATTGTTGGAAAGTCTATTCAATGATTACCGACGAATACAATCCCTCCCCAGAACGGCTGAGAGACTGGCTAAGCAACCCTAAGAATAATGGATATGAGGCCTTGCATACCACTGTTATGGGGCCCCAAGGAAAATGGGTTGAAGTTCAAATTAGAACCAAGCGAATGAATGAGATAGCTGAAAAAGGTTTGGCGGCTCATTATAAATACAAAGAAGAAAATAGTACTGAAGACCGTTTTGATAAATGGTTTGGTCAAATTAGAGAAGTATTGAGCTCTCCAGATACTGATGGAGTAGATTTTTTACAGGATTTTAAAACCTCTTTTTTAGCAGAAGAAATTTATGTGTACACACCAAAAGGTGAAGTAAAAATGTTGCCTACAGGTAGTACAGCCCTTGATTTTGCATTTGCTATTCACTCTGCCATTGGCACTAAATGTATTGGCGCTAAAGTGCACCATAAATTGGTGCCCATTGGGCATAAATTAAGAAGTGGCGACCAGATAGAAATTATTACCAGTAACAAACAAAAACCTTCTGAAGATTGGTTGAATTTGGTAGTAACTGCCAAAGCAAAAAATAAAATCAAAGATTCATTACGCGAAGAAAAAAGAACTATTGCAGAAGATGGAAAATATACACTACAACGTAAGCTAGAATCTATGGGGGCTGCTTATAGCCATCATAATATAGAAGAATTAGTTCAGTTTTACAAGCTAACCTCTCCTTTGGATTTGCATTTTAGAATTGCCACCAAGTATATCGATTTAAGGGAATTGAAAGAGTTTCATGTTTTAGGAGATAAATTAGAAATTCCTAAGCCAAAACCGTTGGTAGTAGAAACCCATATAGATTCTATTTCAAAGTCTCATTCAAAAAAAGATTCAGAATTAATCATTTTTGGAGAGAGCAGCGACAAAATCATGTATGCGCTGGCCAAATGCTGCCATCCTATACCAGGGGATGATGTTTTTGGTTTTGTAAGCACCGGAAAAGGATTAATTATTCATAGAACAACTTGCCCAAATGCCACACAACTTTTAGCCAATTATGGACATCGTGTGGTAAAAACCAAATGGGCAAAAAATAAAGAGATTTCATTTCTAACAGGATTGAAAATTATTGGTTTAGATGATGTTGGGGTTATCAATAAAATAACCAATGTTATTAGTGGCGACCTTCGCATCAATATCGCAGGCTTAAGCATAGATTCCAGAGAGGGTCTTTTTGAAGGAACCATCAAAGTATTTGTGCACGATAAAGAAGAATTGGAAATACTTGTTGACCGACTAAAATCTTTAAAAGGCATCCAAACGGTGGATCGCTTTGAAACGGAGAGTTAATTACAAAGTATTTTATCTCAAAATATGAGACTTATTCATTCAGCATCAAGCCTTTGCTAAATACCGTCAAACAATTTTTGAGTGAGGCGTAAACAATGAAAGTTGTTTGAGCCCCGATTTGTCGGGGCGAGTTCTTTCATTGTAGCCGAATGAAGAAAATTGTAGGTATTTAGCAACAGCGAAGATTTGAATGAATAAGTTGAATAAATTTTGGGATAAATTAATTAGGCATTAGTACCTCCAACCCCTATTTTTGCCCCTTAGAATAAACTATATGGTAGACGTTCTTTTAGGATTACAATGGGGTGATGAAGGAAAAGGCAAAATTGTAGATTATTTTGCGCCCAATTATGATATTGTTGCAAGATTTCAGGGTGGCCCAAACGCTGGTCATACCCTTTATGTTGAAGGTAAAAAAATGGTGTTGCATCAAATTCCATCAGGAATTTTTCACCAAAACAAAGTAAATATTATTGGCGGAGGGGTTGTATTGGATCCTGTAACGCTTAAAAGAGAATGTGATGCTGTTGCAGCCTATGGAATTGATGTAAAGAAAAACTTATTTATTTCTGAAAGAACCAATATAATAGTTCCTACACATCGTGCTTTAGACAAAGCTTCCGAATTATCCAAAGGAGAAAGTAAAATTGGTTCTACATTGAAAGGTATTGGGCCAGCCTATATGGATAAAACAGGAAGAAATGCCTTAAGAGTGGGCGATTTATTGGATAAAAATTTTACCAGTCAATATATAAAGCTTCGATTAAAACACCAGAAATTATTGGATAATTTTCATTTTATCGAAGATATTTCTGCTTGGGAAGAAGAATTTTTTGAAGCGTTGGAATTTTTAAAAACATTGAATGTAATTAATTGTGAGTATTACATCAATAACGCCATAAAAGATGGTAAAAAAGTGTTAGCAGAAGGCGCCCAAGGCAGTATGTTGGATATCGATTTTGGAACATTCCCTTTTGTAACTTCATCAAACACCATTTCAGCAGGAGTTTGCACTGGCTTGGGGGTATCTCCAAAGCAAATAAATGAAGTATATGGAGTTACCAAAGCTTATTGCACAAGGGTTGGAAGTGGTCCATTCCCCACGGAATTAGAAGATGCAACAGGAGAAGAATTGAGAAAAATTGGCAGCGAATTTGGAGCTACAACAGGCAGACCAAGACGCTGTGGATGGATAGATTTAGTTGCATTGAAATACACTTGTATGATTAACGGAGTCACCCAGGTTATTATGACTAAGGCCGATGTATTAGATTCTTTTAAAGAATTACAAATGTGCACTGCTTATGGAATTAATGGAAAAGAAACCAAAGAAGTTCCTTTTCAATTGTCAAGGGTAAAAATCGATCCTGTTTTAGCTGCGTTTAAAGGTTGGAATACAGATACTACCAAAATGAAATCTGCAAACGAATTACCATTAGATATGAATAATTATATTGCATTTATTAACGATTATATCGGCGTTCCAGTTAAATTTGTATCAAATGGACCAGGCAGAGAACAAATAGTTGCATTGTAAAAGATTGGCATTTTTTTTGATATTGAAAAAAAGTTTTGGTTATTAATTTTTTACACCTAAAATTTACGCATTAAATCTTATTAGAAATATGGCTGCAAAGTCTGATAAGGATAAAAAATCCTCAACACCAAAAGTACCGGCAAAAAATGCCGAAGCGAAATCAAAACCATTAAGCAAAAAAGAGCTTGATGAGGATGACATTGATTCAGACGATGATATTGAAACAACTCCAGTAAAAAAGAGTAAATCAAAATCGAGTTCTAAAAAACCAACTGAAGAGGAAGAAGAAGATGATGTTGAAGTAGAAGATGAATGGGAAAAATCAGCTGAGGAAGAAGAAAGTTGGGACCCCGACTTCGACGAATTCGATATTCCTAAAAGTAAAGGGAAAAAAGCTGAAAGCGGCAAGAAAAAAGAAGAGGAAGAAGAAGATTTTAAAGTAGATGACGATTTCAAAGAGTTTGATTTATTCAATGAGAAAGACAGATTTGACGATGACGACGATTATTAAACCTCCTGAAATTGAATAGAATCATCACTTGTTTTGATGTAACAGATAATTCAACAATAAAAGAACAAATGCTGCATTGGGTAAACCGATTCAGCATTTGTTCTTTCTTAGATAACCATCATTATAGTTCGTCACATCAACAAGCCGAGTGCTTGGCAGCTGCCGGATCTATTCAGTTATTTTCAGGGCCAGATACCTTATCATCAATCGATACCTTTTACGCTAAAGAACCAGATTGGCTATTTGGTCATATCAATTACGAGTACTCTTCCATACATAATAAGCACATTAAGCCTGCTTCTTTAATTGGCTTTGAAACAATTCAATTTTTTCAACCAGAAACAGTGTTGCGCCTAGAAGCCAACCAATTATATATTGAAACTATAAACCAATCAGCAGTCGAAATATTTAACGAAATTCTAGTTACGCAAGCGCCACAAATAGAAAAAAACAATCCAATACAAGTAGAACCTGCCATTAGTAAAGCAGCATATATTGAAATCATACAACATCTTTTAAATCATATTCAAAGAGGTGATTGTTATGAAATTAATTTTTGCCAAACATTTTTCACAAATGAGGTATCGATTGACCCAATTCAGACATATATCAATTTGACCAATATTTCTCCAAATCCATTTTGCTGTTATTACAAACAAAATAATGCACATTTACTTTGTGCAAGCCCAGAAAGATACCTTCAAAAAATTAATGATCAGCTGATTTCTCAACCAATAAAAGGGACTAGTAAACGCAATTTAAATAATCAAGACGCTGACGATCAACTGAAAATTCAACTTTTAAAAAGCAACAAAGAAAGAAGTGAGAATGTAATGGTAGTTGATCTTGTTAGAAATGACCTCAGTAGAATTTGTAAAGAGGGAACTGTGGAAGTAGAAGAGCTATTTGGCATTTACAGCTTCCCTCAAGTTCATCAAATGATCTCTACCATTAAAGGAATACTAAAAGAGCATACCCCTTTTTCTTCTATAGTACACGCTACTTTTCCAATGGGTAGTATGACAGGGGCTCCTAAAAAAAGAGTAATGGAATTAATTAATCAATATGAGTCTTCTACAAGAGGAATTTTTTCTGGAGCTGTGGGATACATAAAGCCGTCGCAGGATTTTGATTTTAATGTAGTAATAAGGAGTTTACTATACAATTCAGAAAACAAACACTTAAGCTACTTGGTAGGAAGTGGAATTACAGCAAATAGTATTCCTGAAGAGGAATATGAAGAATGTATATTAAAAGCAAAAGCGATCAACCAAATCTTAAGTAACTGATTCATTCTTCATTTCAATAAATTGGAGTATCTCCTCTCTTCCTTGTTTTTTTTCTGCACTTGTAACAAAATGCTGGGGTAAGAATTGCCAACTTGCTCTCAAAGTATCTAAAAATGCTTTAATATTATTTGCTACAACTGTTGGCTTCTCTTTGTCTGTTTTAGTAAATACTAATGAAAAAGGCACACCCCAAACATCTAATTGACTGATAAATTCTAAATCAATTTTTTGTGGATTATGTCTACTATCAATCAAAACAAATACATGCGTTAAATTTTCTCTTTTACGCAAGTAGTTTTCAATCATTTGTTCCCATCTTCTTCTGCTAGATTGAGCCACTTTGGCAAATCCATATCCGGGCAAATCCACTAAAAACCACTTTTTGGCTATATGACTATTTTTAATGCTACCCTCAATTTCAAAATGATTGATGAGCTGTGTTTTACCAGGTGCAGAAGATGTTTTAGCTAATTTGCTTTTTAAACAAATCATATTAATTAAGGAAGATTTACCAACATTACTTCTTCCGATAAATGCATACTCAGGTCTGTCGGCCTTTGGGCACATATCATATTCAGCATTTGAAATCAGGTATTCTGCTTTTTTGATTTCCATCCTGCAAAATAAACAAAAGCCGCCACAGGTTGAGTTTCTGTGGCAGCAAATAATTAAAAAGATGAAAAATTCTAGAATGAAGCTTTTAAAGTAATTGAAATATTTCTTCCTGGAGCAGAAATACCACTTGCAAAATAGCGGTAATTTTTATCAGTTAGATTTTCCAATAATATTTGTGCAGTCAATTTATTACTCAAATTAGCACCAAAACGAATATTTAGTGTTGTCCAAGACGGCATTCCATCAGTAGTTGCATATTGTTGATTGTCCTCTCCATTAGGATTATAATCAGCAATCCTTTTCCAACCATTAAATAACCCAAAGAATTCTGCATTCCAATTTGCAGCTATATGTTTCAACGCAAATCGTCCGTAGACAGGGGGAATATGATCTAAAGGCACTTTTATATTATTCTGATCGGAATACGTTCCTTTGGTATAAGTAAATACTCCATCAATTGAAGTTCCTTTTACTATTTTATAAGCAGCATTCACACTAAAACCATAGACAGTAGCTTTGGCTTTGTTTTGCATAGCAAATACGGCACTTTGTACTCCATTAAATATTATACTGTCTTGTCCTTTGAATCGATATTTATCCAATACCAATGCATTGCTAAATAAAGTATAAAATACAGAAGCCCCATAACTAAATTTTTTCCCATACTTATTCAAATTGATTTCTGAATTATATGTGTATTCGGGATTAACATCAATATTAGGAACCACTACAATGCCAGTTCTAGAATCAAAAACTTTGGAAAGATCATCTACATTCGGAGATCGGAATCCACTATTTATAAGAAATGCCAATCTTAGATTTTTATTATTCGCGTATACTAATCCAAGATTACCTGTAATGGCTTTATTGCTTTGTTTAGCGCTTGTGAAAGGGAGCTTTGTTAATGCTGTATCTACAAATTGAGCATTTAATTTAACTAAACTAAATCTCAATCCATCATTAATTGTCCATTGTTCACTTATTTTATAAGTATGTTGGGCATATAAAGCATGAGTAGACATGGTAGTTGGACCATCAGCATATCTTGTTGCAATTCTTGATTTTGCCCCTGATACAATATTTATCCTTTCGGCTGTAGAACGTACAAAATTGGTATAACTCTCTGCACCAATATGTAGTTCATTTTTTTTACTATAATGTTTTGCATCAAAATTTAAACCAAATACTCCAACTCTTTCCCATCGAAAATCTTTATTAGTACTTTGAAATCTTCTTTGAATTCGGCTTTCAGCAACATCCTGATAACTAGCTGTTAGTTTTAAGTCTTGAAAGAAACCTACCTGCTCTTTTATATTTAAATGGTAGGCTGCCAAATTTCTAATTTGAGGACCATAATACCATTCTGCAAATACTGGAATATTTGTTAACGATGTTTCGGATAGTCGATCATATCTAGGAATATCATTGGTATTAGAAAATTGTAAATTTAAAATGTGTTGAATTTTTGCATTAGGGGCAAATAGAAATTTTTGTGTTATATCTACTTGCTTATAAGCGGAAGCTGTTTGCTTATTAGGATCTGGATTGACTGTAGAAACATCTGTGTTACCAATTCTTTGTACTACAAAATCTTTTTTGCCAAAATTTGGATAAGCATCGCTGCGATTATTTCCCTGAATCATATCTCCAAATGAGCCATAGGTAACTGATGTTAATGAAGCCCATTGTTTACCGCCCACATTTAAGCTAAAATTTCCTCTATTTTCATCAATTGCACTTGTATATCTTAGAGTAGCCGAACCAGTCCATTCCGTTTTTTTAGTACTTGACAAGATTAGGTTCTTTGTATACATATTTACAACTCCACCCAATGCATCACTTCCATATAAAGTAGAAGAAGGTCCATACAATACTTCTATTCTATCCAATACCATATTATCTATGGTAATAATACTCTGCAAATGTCCGGCACGATAAATGGCATTGTTCAGGCGAACACCATCCACCATCAATAATATTCTGCTCGCTTCAAACCCTCTGATCACGGGACTTCCACCACCCTGTTGACTTTTTTGAACAAAAAGTTTGCCAGAATTTGTAAGTACATCTGCCGTATTTGTAAGAAAATTCAATTGATCTTTGGCTCTTATGATATCTATTGATTGGGCAATACGTTTGTATTTTTCAGGAAATTTATTGGCATTAACAATTACTTCATTTAATGAAATCGGATTGTTTGATAGCGTATCTGTTTGATTGTTATTTTGCGCTAGAATATAAGTGCAACATAGTAACCCCAATAGAGCACTTAAGAAATATTTAGACATTCGTTTAGGTTTAAATTGAAAGGCGTTTAGTAGAATAAATTAGTCTTCAGTTAAAATATTTCCTTTCATTTCAGGAGGAATGGCTAACCCCATCGTATGTAAAATAGTTGGTGCAATGTCTCCCAATTTTCCACTTTTCAGTTTACCATTCCATTGATTATCTATTATAAAAAACGGAACTACATTTAATGTATGTGCAGTATTTGGAGACCCATCGGCATTTATCATAAAATCTGCATTGCCATGATCGGCAGTTAAGAAAATAGTATAGTTGTGGCTGAGTGCTTCCTTAACTAGTTGACTCACACAATCATCTACAGTTTCTGCCGCTTTAATTGCAGCAGTAAAAATCCCCGTATGACCAACCATATCGGTATTGGCAAAATTCAAGCAAATAAAGTCTGCTGTTTCGCCAATGATTTCAGGCAAAAGCTTCGCGGTAATATCTCTAGCACTCATTTCAGGTTGTAAATCATAAGTGGCTACTTTAGGAGAAGGAACCATAATTCGGCTTTCGCCAGCAAAAGGTTCTTCTCTGCCGCCACTAAAAAAGAATGACACATGCGGATACTTTTCTGTTTCAGCAATACGAATTTGCTTTTTTCCATTATTAGCCACTACTTCTCCTAAAGTATTATTTAAATTATCATTTTCAAAAATCACCGATACGTTTTTGAATTTATGATCGTACAAAGTCATTGTAGTATAATTCAAATCCAGTTTTTTCATATTGAATTCAGGAAAATCGGATTGTGTAAGTACTTCAGATATTTCTCTACAACGATCTGTTCTGAAATTAAAACAAATGGCTACATCCCCATTTTCGATGGTAGCAATTGGCCTGCCATCTTCTTGTACAATAACGGCAGGTAAAATAAACTCATCTGTTTTGCCTTCATCATATGAAGTTTGAATTGCTTCTAAAGCCGTAGTTGCATTTTTACCATTTCCATTCACCAAACAATCATAGGCTAAATGAACACGCTCCCATCTTTTATCTCTATCCATTGCATAATACCTGCCACTTACTGATGCAATTTTTCCAGTTGTATTTTTCATGTGTTGCTCTACTGCATCTACAAATCCTAAACCACTTTTTGGATCGGTATCTCTTCCATCTGTAAAAGCATGCAGGTATACTTCAGACAAACCTTCATTTTTACAAAGGGAGAAAATAGCATTTAAATGACTGGTATGTGAATGAACACCTCCATCACTTACCAAACCCAATAAATGCAATTTCTTATGATTGGATTTTGCAAAGCGAATGGCTTTTAATAATTGTTCATTTTTGGCAAATTCGCCTGTTTTGATTGCTACATTGATTCGTTGCAATTCTTGGTAAACAATTCTTCCTGCACCAATATTTAAATGACCTACTTCACTGTTACCCATTTGTCCATTAGGTAAACCAACATCTTCTCCACAAGTGATCAATGTAGTATTAGGATATTTACTATACAATGAACTCACAAAAGGCACATTGGCATTTTGAATAGCGTCGGCAGATTTAATTTTACCGAGCCCCCATCCATCCATTATAATTAACAATACTTTTTTACTCATGGCTATAATATGTACGATTTAGAATTAAGGTTTTAATGTACTTTTATAAAATCTGGTAATTATTCAAATTTGGCATGTTTTTCGCAACATATCAAACGAAAACTTTTATTATGAAAAAATTTTTATCCTTGGTTTTGTTTTTTGTACTTAGTATTGTTGTTTTTGCTCAGTCTGAAACAGATCCAATTGTTCAAGCATTCAAGACCGGTAATATTGAAAATATAGCTGCTCATTTTGATGATTTTATCGACCTGAAATTGCTTGATAAAGAGGAAGTAAAAAATATGAGCAAAAATCAGGCTTCAATTGCATTAAAGACTTTTTATACCGAAAATGGCATAAAAGGCTTTGATAAAGTATCTGATGGCGGAAAAGGAACCCTGATTTATTTAATTGGGAAACTTACTACCGGAAATAAAAGCTTTAATATTACT
Organism: Sphingobacteriia bacterium; assembly: GCA_031422175.1. Classification (GTDB taxonomy): domain Bacteria; phylum Bacteroidota; class Bacteroidia; order Chitinophagales; family Chitinophagaceae; genus Sediminibacterium. The sequence goes on from JANOQC010000051.1 coordinate 20,141, forward strand.
ATTCAAATGAAGCAGAAAAACGGCAAACCTGAAATCATCACGATTCGAATTAGTTAATGAAATTCAACGAAGCATTACATATTTTAGTTGAGGCAGCAATTAAAGAAGATGTTGGAGCAGGTGATCATTCTACACTTAGCTGCATACCTACATCACAAAGGGGGAAAGCTATTTTAAAAATTAAAGAAAATGGAATAATTGCTGGTATTAATGTGGCTGAAAAAATTTTTAGCCAACTAGATTCTGACGCTGCATTCACTCCTTTCAAGAAAGATGGAGATGACATGTTAGAAGGCGAAATTGCATTTGAAATAACAGCTTCGGTGCATACCATTTTGAAAGGCGAAAGATTGGTTTTAAACTGTATGCAACGCATGAGTGGAATTGCAACGCTTACCAAAAAGTATACTAAAAAACTCACCGGTTATCGAACACAATTATTAGATACCCGAAAAACTACTCCTAATTTTAGGTTATTAGAAAAAGAAGCTGTTAAAATTGGTGGAGGAATCAACCATCGATTTGGGCTTTACGATATGATAATGCTAAAAGACAATCATATCGATTACTGTGGTGGAATAATTGAAGCGATCCAAAAAGCATATGATTATTCCCAAATGCTTACAAATCCATTAAAAATTGAAGTGGAAACAAGATCTATTAAAGATGTGGAAATGGTTTGCCAACACGCAAAAGGGCTTGTTTTTAGAATTATGCTCGATAATTTTACCCCTGATCAAATCACTCAAGCAATTTCCATTGTCAACGGTACATTCGAAACTGAAGCCAGTGGAGGCATAAACTTAGATAATATTGAAGCCTACGCTGCAACAGGAGTTGACTATATTAGTGTTGGTGGACTTATACATCAAGCTAAAAGCTTGGATTTGAGTTTAAAAGCAGAAATAAGCCGATAATAATTCAATAATCTATTAGTAATGAGTAAAAAAAATAAAGCTGATTTACAGGGATTTGTTTACAGCACTGATCCAAATTTTCAATTCAAAGATGAAAATCAGGAAATTATAGAAACCGCTTTACCTTCAAATCAACGACTTTTGATTCAGCAAGACAAAAAACAGCGAGGAGGAAAAACGGTAACATTGGTAACAGGATTTTTAGGTGCCGAATCGGACCTTGAATTATTAGCAAAAAACTTGAGGAATTTTTGTGGAACTGGTGGAAGTGCAAAAGACGGCGAAGCAATTGTACAGGGAGACCAAAGAGATAAAGTTTTGCATTGGCTAATAAAAAATGGATATTCTCAATCGAAAAAAAAATGAATACTTTAAATTATTTTTTTGAAATTAAACACTGTTATTAAAAATAATATTCTAACTTAGATTCTTTCTCAACTTTAACATACAAACTAATACCATCATGGCAAAATCTAAAAAGAAAGCAGCAAAAAAAGCAGTCGCTAAAAAACCTGCTGCTAAAAAAACAGCACCAAAAAAAGCAGCTCCTAAAAAGAAAGTAGCCGCTAAAAAACCTGCAGCTAAAAAAGCAGCCCCAAAGAAAGCAGCAAAAAAAGCAGCTCCTAAAAAGAAAGTAGCCGCTAAAAAAACAGTATCTAAGCCTGTTGCAAAACCTGCAGCTAAAAAAGCAGCCCCAAAGAAAGCAGCAAAAAAAGCAGCTCCTAAAAAGAAAGTAGCCGCTAAAAAGCCGGTATCTAAGCCTGTTGCAAAACCAGTTATTGCTAAAAAACCTATAGCTAAAAAGCCGGTTTCAAAAAAGAAGCCTGCTGCTAAAAAACCAGCACAAGCTCCTGCTCCAGTAGTAGTTGCAAATCCTGCTCCAGTTGAAGCACCTACACTATTTACTCCAGAAACACCTGTTGCTGGTTCTGATAATTAATTTTATTTTTCTATTTAATACTACCCCATTCTTACTTAAAAACTAGAATGGGGTTTTTTATTATACCTATTTTTCGAATATCTTTAAAAGATAGATTTATTTACACTTCATACTTTTAATTATGCGCCGTTTACTCATTGTTTCATTCTGCTTTATTGGATTTTGGGCATTTGCTCAACCAACATCAAAAATCAGCGAAAAAACCAAAAACATGAAAAGTTATGATGGTTTTTTTCCATATTGGTGGGATGCATCCAACGGAAAAATTTGGCTATTAGTAAACAAAATGGATCAAGAATTTTTATACATCAATTCCTTACCTGCAGGTTTAGGATCTAATGATGTTGGGCTAGACAGAGGCCAGATTGGAGATTCTAGAATTGTTTACTTTCATAAAGTGGGAAAAAAGTTAATGCTTATTCAACCAAATTACGACTATAGAGCAGTAACAACAAACAAAAATGAACAACGTGCTGTTAGAGAATCATTTGCTCAATCTACTATAGCAGCATTTACCATTGATGAGGAAGAAAACAATCAATTACTTATCGATTTTTCTCCATTTCTTTTAAGAGATGCACATGGGGTTGCTGATAAAATAAGAGCCATGCGACAAGGTAATTATACAATCAATGAACCCAGATCTGCTATATATATTAATAATACAAAAAACTTTCCCAAGAATAGTGAATTTGAAGCTTCAATTAGTTTTGTTGGTGGAGCAGATGCAGGCAGATTTGTTAGTAGTGTAACTCCTTCTACAGAAGCCATTACGCTTAGGATGCACCATTCTTTTGTAGAATTACCAGACAATCAATATAAGCCACGCAGATATGATATTAGAAGCAGTTATATTGGCATGAGTTTTTTTGATTATAGTAGTGATTTTACAGAGCCTATCGAAAAAATATTTATCAAGAGACATCGTCTAAATAAAAAAGATGCATCATCAGCAATCAGTGAGCCTATTCAACCAATAACTTATTATTTAGATAATGGAACCCCAGAACCTATTCGCTCTGCATTACTAGATGGAGCAAGATGGTGGAACCAAGCATACGAATCGGCAGGATATAAAAACGCATTTATTGTAAAAGTGTTGCCAGATTCTGCAGACCCGATGGATATTCGATACAACATGATCAATTGGGTTCATCGCTCAACAAGAGGTTGGAGTTATGGTGCTTCAATTGACGATCCAAGAACAGGTGAAATTATTAAAGGTCAAGTAACATTGGGTTCATTGAGGGTTAGACAAGATTATTTAATTTTTACTGGATTACTTGCTCCATATGAAAATGGCAAACCTATTCCAGAAACCATGAAAGAAGCAGCTTTGCAAAGATTAAGACAATTGGCAGCTCATGAAGTAGGACATACTTTAGGATTACAACACAATTATGCATCTAGTGTAAATAATCGTGCATCTGTAATGGATTATCCTCATCCGAATGTATTTGTGAATGGTCAAGGAAAAATAGATTTTTCAACAGTATATACCAATGAAATTGGTGAATGGGACAAAAGAGCCATTATCTATGGGTATTCCGACTTTGCTCCAGGAATTAATGAAAACAATGCATTGAATAATATCTTAGAAGAAAATACCAAAAAAGGATTGCTATTTATTGCAGACGCTGATGCCAGATCTGCCAGTGGATTCCATCCAAATGCACATTTATGGGATAATGGAAAAGATGCTGTAACAGAATTAAAAAATGTGTTGGCGGTTCGCCAAAAAGCCATTGAACAATTTAGTGCAGATGCCATTAGAATAAATTCACCAATGAGTAAATTAGAAGATGTATTGGTGCCAGTTTACAATTATCATCGATATCAAGTAGAAGCTGCTGCTAAATTAATTGGCGGTATAAATTATAGTTACAATGTTAGAGGCGATCAACAAGTGAGCCCTACCATTTTACCAAAAGCTATACAGGAAGCGGCTTTGATAGAAGTAATTGCTTGTTTGTCTCCGAATGTGCTTACCCTTCCCGAAAAAATTGTTGGCATTATTCCACCACGTCCTCCTGCTTATTATGGTATTGGAGAACTATTCCCAAAAAGAACGGGAATGAGCTTTGATGCACTCGCAGCAGCAGAAGCGTTAACCAATTTTGAATTGAGTTTTTTATTTAATCCAGAAAGAGCCAACCGCTTGGTCCAATTAAAAGCAAGGGCCAATACTTTAGGATGGGATGATGTTTTGGATGCAGTCATTAATGCAACATGGAAAACAACTACGGAAAAAGGATTAAAAAAATCAGTACAACAACAAACACAACAAATGGTGTTGACTTGGATGTTAGGCGTAAGTCAGAGTGAACAAAGTAATTACCAAGTAAAATCTATTTGCTTTGATAGACTACAATTGCTTAAGAAATATGCTATTCAAATGAGTAAAACGGCTACAGACAAAGCACATTTTATGTATGCGATTGAGCGCATTGAAAAGCCAAAGGATATTGCTTTACCTCAACACAAAGAAATTTCTCCAGGAGCACCGATCGGTTGCGATTGGGATGAATTATTTTGAGCGGAGTTAGAATGCTGGCTTAATGTCTGTATAAATTAAAAAAGCTTGATACAAACGTCAACTACTTTAAAATTGCTGAATTCTCCTCGCTTTGCGATGTCGAATTCAAAGCACACAATTTTAAAAAGGTTTCCTTTTTGTATCAAGCTTTTTTTCTGAAATATCACTTAAACCAACATTCTAACTGGCTCTTCTAATAAAGATTTCAGTGTTTGTAAGAAAGCTGCTCCTGTTGCACCATCAACTGAACGATGATCGCAACTCAAAGTAACTTTCATGATATTTCCGGGAACAATTTGTCCATTCTTTACCACTGGCGTTTGAGTTATTCCGCCAACGGCTAGTATACAGGAGTCAGGAGGATTAATAATTGCAGTAAATTGATCTATCCCGAACATACCTAAATTGGAAATGGTAAATGTGCTTCCTTCCCAATCAGCTGGTTGTAATTTTTTATCTTTTGCTTTTTGTGCAAATTCTTTAACTTCTGCACCAATTTGACTCAATGATTTTCCATCAGCAAAACGAACTACAGGTACCAATAATCCATCTTCTACAGCAACTGCAACTCCAATATTAATGTGATTATTGTATCTGATAAAATCGCCCATCCAACTGCTGTTCACTTTCGGATGTTGTTTTAATGACATAGCCGTTGCTTTCAACACCATATCGTTGAAACTAATTTTTACTGGTGCAACTTCATTCATCTTAGCACGTGCAGCAATAGCTGCATCCATATCTATACTCATGGTAAGGAAGAAATGAGGAGCTGTAAATAAACTTTCGCTTAAGCGTTTGGCAATTACTTTGCGCATTTGAGAAACAGTAACATCAGTAAAACTCACTTGACCAATAGGAGCTGAAGCAATTACCGGTGTTGCCTCAATTTTTGTTGGAGTAGGAGAAGCAGTAGTTACAACTGGTGCAACACTTGCTACTGCAGGCACATAATTATCTACATCAGATTTTGTGATCCTTCCATTATCGCCCGAACCCTTTACAAATTTTAAATCAACGCCTTTCTCAGCAGCTAATTTTTTAGCCAATGGGGATGCAAAAATTCTTCCTTCATTAATTACTTGAGCATTCGCCACCGTTACATCAGGCATTGAAAGTGAATTTGAATCTGTAGCGTCAATTGACGTTGATGCAGCTGGTACAGAAGTATTGGAGCTTGCTGTAATATCAGCTCCTCCAGCCTTCACTCCAGCAACTATTGAAGCAATATCCATTCCTTCTTTACCTATAATACATAAAAGATCATTCACCAATATTTTTTCACCCGCTTTAGCACCTTGGTATAATAAAACACCATCTTTATAACTCTCCAATTCCATGGTTGCTTTATCGGTTTCTATATCTGCCAACACATCCCCTTTTCTAACAGTATCTCCTACATTTTTCTGCCATCCAGCAATAACTCCCTCTGTCATAGTATCACTTAATCGAGGCATTAAAACTACTTCTTCCATTGCTGAAACATCTAAACTAGCCGAAGCTGTAGCAGTTGATGGTGTAGTTGCAGTAGAATTAATAATTTCTGCTGGTGCAGCAATTGCTGAACTTGGGATTGATTGAGCAGCTCCACCACCACTATGTATTTTTACCAATTCAGTAATGTCTTCGCCTGATTTTCCAATAATGGCCAACAAATCATTCACTTGTAATTTTCCACCATTGGGTGTGCCAATATGCAACAAAATGCCATCTTGATAACTTTCAAGCTCCATAGTTGCTTTATCAGTTTCAATTTCTGTTAACAGATCGCCTTTTTTCACTGTATCTCCAACCAGTTTATGCCAGGCAGCAATAACTCCTTCGGTCATTGTATCACTCAAACGGGGCATTAAAATCACTTCAGCCATCTTTCTTGTATGCTTTAAATGAGTGGTGAAATTACATTAAAAATCAACTCGATTACTGTCCTTGGGCAAGACTATATGCTTTTTTATCCCCCCACATATTCAGGAGTTCTGTAGAACATATTTTAAAATCGCCCATTAATTGCTTGTATAATTCTAAAATATCGGTCTGAGTTACTGGAACATTGCCAATACTTTCAAACCTAACGCGGTATTGATTCACTAAATTAGTAAAAACAGAACCTGTAGGCCATACTTGGGTACCTCTATTACTAATAGTCACTAGCTTGAAAAGATCCATGGTATGTTTCAGGCATTTTTCAGCCACCCAATTTGGTTGTTCATTGCTTTCAATAAACATATCAACTCCAACTATAAATTCTTCATTATTATCAATGGTTTCTAGCATTGGATTGTATTCCAACTTAAAATTTGTAGGAGTAACATAATGATTATCTAATATGGGCTTTGGATTATGATGAGGCTTTTTTCCAAAATTGGCTACAATGGCTGCAGCAAACTCCGAAGTATTCAATGATGGAGTGTTTTTATCGCCAAAATCGCCGGTATGTTGGCCACTTTCTAGCGTATATAATAGCGCATTCTCAATCATAGCTGCGGTTTCCATTAAACCCAAATGACGCAACATTCCAAATCCACTCAATAAAAGAGCAGTTGGGTTTGCGATATTTTTTCCAGTAATATCGGGTGCAGTTCCATGTACTGCTTCAAAAATAGATATATGATCACCAATATTGGCTGAAGGGGCAAAACCCAATCCCCCAACTAATCCTGCGCATAAATCGCTCACAATATCTCCTTGTAAATTAGTGAGAACAACCACATCAAATATATCTGGTTTGATCACTAATTTCATGCATAAATCATCTACAATTACATCATCAGATTGTAATTCAGGATAGTCCTTTGCCACTTCGTAAAACACTTCTAAAAACAATCCATCAGTTAACTTCATGATATTGGCCTTATGTCCACAAGTAATTCTTCTTGCCCCTTTTTTCTTGGCCATCTCAAATGCATATTTAATCACCTGCATACTCCCTGGTCGGGTAATAAATCTTCTGCTCAAAGCCACATCATTGGTAAGCATATGCTCTATTCCACCGTATGTATCTTCAATATTTTCTCTAACAATTGTAATATCAATAGGAATTCCCGCTTTACTAAAAACGGTATCTACACCATGTAATGTTTGGAAAGTTCTTTTATTGGCGTAAGTGTTCCAGGTTTTTCTGGCAGTAACATTTACACTTTTTACGCCTTTTCCCTTTGGCGTTTCCATCGGACCTTTAAATAATATGCCTAATGATTCAATTGCTTGTTGTGCTTCAGGTGTCATTCCATTGCTGTATCCTTTATCGAATACCCATTTTCCCATATCTACAAACTGATATTCCAATGGCACATTAGCCTTTTCAAAAATGGATAAAACAGCATCCATTATCTCTGGCCCAATCCCATCCCCTTTAGCAACAGCAATCTTAGTCATATTGTCAAAATTTTTAGTGTGGCGAAAGTACAACCTCTATCGATAATTTTCGCTAAAACAAAATGATAATTCATTCCTGGTAGTTGTATCAACTGTTAAATTCCTTATTTTTACTAAAGACGGCCGCAACTTTAATAAATTACCACCTATGATATCAAAAATTTCAGCCGGAATAGAAATCACTGTAGAAACATTCTACCAAGCCGATTATAGCAATCCAATCAAAGGGGAGTTTATGTTTGCTTACCGTATTACCATTGAAAATCACAATACATTCACAGTAAAATTACTAAGAAGGCATTGGTTTATTTTTGATAGCAATGCCGAGCATAGAGAGGTAGAAGGTGATGGTGTTGTAGGAGTTCAACCAGTTATACTTCCAAATAAAAATTATCAATATGTAAGCGGTTGTAATTTAAATACTGAAATGGGGAAAATGCATGGTAGTTACGAAATGGAAAATGAAAACAATAAACAAATCTTTACCGTCAATATCCCTTCTTTCGAATTAATAGCGCCTACTAAATTAAATTAAGAAGGCTTGTACTTTGCTTCGGCAAATAATTTACCAGGATCCACTATCATAAAGTCTTTAAGTGATATTTCTTTATTCTTGGTCATCCATTTTTTTACAATTTGCCACCCAATAAATTGTCCAATATTTCCTGGAGAGCCCTCTCCGAGTGACTGTGTTGTTGGACCATCATTTATATAATCTCTAGTATATTGAGGATCTGTTAGAAATAATAAATCATTTTGAATAAACATACTCCAAATATTTTGCTCACTTTTAAAACAAGCATCCAATTGAATTTGAGTATATCCAATTTTAAGTGAATCGGCTAAATGAGGAAGAAAATGGTCTAACAAATACATTCTTTTTCCGGCTTCTACCATTTGCTCAATAAGTGGTTTTCCAACACTTTTATTTGGATACATATCATCAATTATATTTTTTAAAGCACTTACTGGAATATATACAGGATCAAACCTTCTTGAAATATATGCAGGATAAAGTGATTGACCTTGTTCACTAGCATACAAAGGATGATCTTTCCCTAAAAAAAGTTGTAAGCCAATTGCAATTGCATCAGAAGTAATTATGGATCCATAACTATTGATAGGGCCTATAAAACTGATAAACTTTTTTGGCAATGGATACTCAGGAAAATAATAATGCACGTATTGAAACCCTTTTTTAATTGCAGTAAATGCGCCATTAATTTGGGTTTTGTTTAAATTGGTATTTTGAAAGATGGAATTGTATGATTGAATAAAAGAAGGTACATCTTTAAAAGCTGAATTGGGTGTAGTTCCTAGAATATTGTATAAAAAATCTTTGGTAAATCGAGGATATTGTTGGTTTAATCGATTGAGGGAAGCATCTAACTTCAAGGTATCCAAAGCAAAAAAATCTTGCTCAAAATGCTGGAAAACCAAATCAATTTTAATAGATGAAACATTGGGTGTTTTCTTGCTTTGGTTACATGCTATTTGAGAAAACCCAATTAAAATTATAAAAAACAACTGCTTCATATGCGAATTAACGGAAAGGTTGGTGATGTTGTTGTTAAAATGCTGAAATTTGTGCCATGAAGATTTTTATCGCCCAGCAAAATTATCATATTGGTAACTTTGAATACAATACCAATAAAATCATCGAAGCTATTGAAACTGCTAAAGCAGCAGGTGGTGATTTAATAATGTTTAGTGAAATGAGTGTTTGCGGATACCCTGCTAGAGATTTTGTTGAATTCAATAATTTTATTGATCAATGTAATTTAGCTGTCAACAAAATTATGCTACATGCAGATACTATTGGTGTATTGATTGGAGGACCGGCAAGAAATAACCAACAGAAAGGAAAGGGTTTATTCAATGCTGCATGGTTTATGTATGAAAAAGAAATAAAAGCAGAAATACACAAAACCTTACTTCCCACTTATGATGTATTTGATGAATACCGGTATTTTGAACCTGCCTATGAATGGAATGTAGTACAATTTAAAGGTAAAAAAATTGCAATAACCATTTGCGAAGACATTTGGAATTTGGGTGATAACCCATTGTATAGAATCTGTCCGATGGATCAATTGATGTTACAGCAACCCGATTTTATGTTGAATCTGAGTGCATCCCCATTTGACTATACACATGATGAAGATAGAAAAGCAGTGATCAAATCGAATGTATTAAAATATAAGATTCCTTTATTTTATTGTAATTCAGTGGGCAGTCAAACAGAAGTTGTTTTTGATGGGGCGTCTTTGGTATTTGATAAATCAGCAAATTTATGCAAAGCATTACCTATGTTTCAAGAGGCTTTGGCAGAAATTGTTTTAAACGATGATGGAACAATTAATGGACCTATAGTTGAGCCAGCTAATAGGGTTCCGGATAAAGAATTGAATCCTGCAAACTTAGAAGAACAATTAAATATTGCTCAAATTTATGATGCACTCATTTTAGGTATTAGAGATTATTTTCAAAAAATGGGATTCCAAAAAGCCATCCTTGGATCATCTGGAGGAATAGACTCTGCTGTTACTTTAGCGATTGCTTGCGAGGCTTTAGGAGCAGAAAATGTAAGAGCCATTTTAATGCCTTCACCTTATTCAACCAATCATTCTGTAGATGATGCAGTTAAGCTTAGTAAAAATTTGCAAAACCCATATGATATTATTAAGATCAACAATGTATATAAAAGTTTTTTAGATACACTCGATCCGTTGTTTAAAGGACTACCCTTTTCATTGGCCGAAGAAAATATTCAAAGCCGAAGTCGGGGAAATATATTAATGGCCATTGCCAATAAGTTTGGCTATATATTATTAAATACATCTAATAAGAGTGAATTGGCAACTGGTTATGGAACATTATATGGAGATATGGCTGGCGGCTTAGGTGTATTGGGAGATTGTTACAAATTACAAGTATATGAATTGGCTAAATACATCAATCGAAATCAAGAAATTATACCAAATAATATCATTTCCAAAGCACCTTCGGCAGAACTGAGACCAAACCAAAAAGACAGTGATAGTTTACCAGACTATGAAGTGCTAGACAAACTCTTGTTTCAATATATTGAAAAACGACAAGGGCCTGCTGAAATAAAATCGCTAGGATTTGATGCTGTTTTGGTAGATCGTACATTAAAAATGGTGAATAACAACGAATACAAACGAAATCAGTTTTGCCCCATTATTCGAATTTCACCCAAAGCTTTTGGTGTAGGAAGAAGGGTGCCGATTGTTGGGAAATATTTAAACTAGCGCCCTTGCTTATGAACTACTAACAATGGTAAATGAGAATGAAATGCCAATTTTTTGGTACTGCTTTTAATGAATAATTTTTCAAAGAATCCATGGCGCTTTGGTATGGAAATGATCATATTTACCCCATGTGAATCGGCAAATTCATTTACCCCGTCAACATACTCTTTGTTTTTTGTAAAATGATATTCTGGTTGAAATTCTTGTAACAATGTATGAACTGCAAACCCTTCTCCCATCATACTTGCAGGATATTTAGCATTATTTTCTTCCATGTCTACTTCTATATTAAATACCAATAATTTTGCTTTTGTATCTTGTATCATTTGTCTAATAATACTTACAGGAATATATTTATCTGCTTGGTCAAAATCGCAGGAGAGCATAATTTTTTTGATCGGAATAAATCTAGCATTTGGTGGAATAATTAATACAGGCATTCCCAATGCACCAGCAACAGAAGTGGTATTGCTTCCAATTAATGTTTCTTCTAAAGCACCACCACCTGTGATGCCCATAATAATTAATTCTATTTTTTCCCGAGTTGCAATCATTTCAATCCCACCTGTAATTGATCCATATTCCACAACAACATCAAACTGAATGGTGGAGTTTGGAAATTTTGACCTCAGTTCATTTCTAAAATTTTCTAGATTATTGTTAGCTACCTCTTTATAAGAATCAAGTTCTAACATTTGCACCCCGGGCATTAAAGGATCTAACGCAATAGGTAGTTCATATGCATGAAAAAGTAAAATTCGTTTTACCTTGATTTGTTCCGCAAATTGAACAGCATATTCGGCAGCATTGGAGGCAGTAGTGGAAAAGTCTGTTGGTACAATAATTGTTTGCATGGTCTAGAATTTTACATAAAGTTATTATAGAAGTTAGACTATATTTATGACATATGTCATTAAAATCAATGACAATATGCAGGCTGCCTTAATAGATAACTTTATAATAACACCATTGAACTATAGATGCTCAATAATCCCTGCAATTCCTTGCCCACCGCCTACACAGGCAGTTACCATTCCATATTTTTTATTCAACCGCTTCATATCATTGAGCAATTGAACAGTGAGTTTGCAACCAGTACATCCTAGAGGGTGACCTAAAGCAATTGCACCTCCGTTGATATTTACAATATCAGGATTCAAGCCGAGTTCGCGAATTACAACCAATGCTTGCGAAGCAAAAGCTTCGTTTAATTCAATCAAATCGATATCAGCCAAATTCATATTGGCTTGTTTTAATACTTTTGGAATAGCAGCTACCGGACCAATACCCATTATTCTAGGATCAACTCCCGCAGAAGCACAATTCACTAATCTACCGATTGGTTTTAGCCCAAGTTCTACTACCATCCTTTCGCTCATTACTATAGCAAAAGCAGCACCATCGCTGGTTTGAGAAGAATTTCCTGCTGTTACAGATCCACCAATCGCAAATGCCGCTTTTAATTTATTCAATCCTTCAACAGTTGTTTCGGCACGCAAGCCTTCGTCTGTATCAACAATATAATTGCGAACAGCTCTTTTATTTTTCTCGTTTACGTATACTTCTTCTACGTTAATTGGTAAAATACCCGATTTAAAAAAACCACTTTCAATGGCAACTTTAGCCTTTCTATGGGAATTGTAAGCAAACTCATCTTGATCTTCTCTAGAAACTTTGTATTCTTTGGCAACAGCTTCGGCAGTTAATCCCATACCCAAATAATAATCTGGTTGATCTTTGGCAATTGCATAAGAAGGAACTGTTTTCCAACCAACAGTTGGTACCAAGCTCATACTTTCAGTTCCGCCTGCAATAATGCATTCGGCCATTCCTGATCTTATTTTCGCGGTTGCCATTGCAATACTTTCTAATCCACTTGCACAGTATCTATTAATTGTAATACCAGCCACTTCTATTCCTAATGCTTTTGCAGCAATAATTCTACCAAATTGCAATCCTTGCTCTGCTTCAGGTACAGCGTTTCCTACTATCAAATCATCCACTCTTTTGCTATCCAATTGAGGTACAGAAGCCATCAACCCTTTTATTACTTCAACTGCTAAATCATCGGGTCTGAAAAAACGGAATCCGCCTTTTTTACTTTTTGTAACTGCTGTTCTAAACCCGGCAACTATATATGCTTCTTGCATAAAATCAATTTTTTAATCTTCAAATGTAGTAAAAATGATTAAAAGTTGTTTATGCAACTATGTTAAGGTTAAAAGGATACCGCTAAATACTTTATTTTCGCTCAAAATCAGTACAGTTGTACAACCATCTTAGAAATTTTTTATTTCAATTTGATCCAGAAAAAGTGCACTATTTTTCGATGGGTTGCCTTAAAACTGCCTGTAGCATAGGTTTAACAGACCGATTAATTAGAAATGCTTTCCAATTTCAATTCAATAGCTTAAAAAAGGAATTATTTGGACTAGCATTTTCCAATCCAGTAGGATTGGGTGCCGGATTTGACAAAAATGCACTTTATTTAAACGAATTAGAAGCTTTGGGATTTGGTTTTGTAGAAATTGGAACCGTTACACCAAAAGCACAAGCCGGAAATGAACAACCAAGGTTATTTCGCTTACCAACTGATAAGGCACTAATCAATAGAATGGGTTTTAATAATGACGGAGTTGAATCAATCAAGCAACGTATAATTAATTGGAACACCACAAAAAATAATTGGCAAAAAGGGCAACTTATTATTGGAGGAAATATTGGAAAAAATAAAATAACCCCCAATGAAGAAGCATGGAAAGATTATCAAATCTGTTTTAATGAATTACATGAATCGGTAGATTATTTTGTAGTAAATGTAAGTTCTCCCAACACACCAGGATTAAGAGAATTACAAGAAAAAGATGCGCTTCGAAAAATTTTTTCCGTTTTACAAAATGACAATGCGGGTAAACATCATCCCAAACCAATTTTACTCAAAATAGCCCCCGATTTAACTAAAGAACAATTGGATGACATTGTTTCATTGGCCATTGAAATGAAACTCAGTGGTTTGGTAGCAACCAACACTACTATTGACCGATCAAACCTTAGCGCAGCATCAAGCATTTTATCTAACTCAATTGGAATGGGAGGCTTAAGTGGCCAACCACTTCAACAGAGATCAACCCAGGTGGTGAAATACCTATCTGAACAAACAGCCAAAAAAATCCCGATCATTGCAAGCGGAGGTATTTTCACTGGAGAAGATGCAGCAGAAAAATTAAACAACGGCGCTTCTTTAATTCAAGTATGGACAGGCTTTGTTTATGAAGGCCCTTCGATAGTAAAAAATATTTGCTCTTATTTAGCCAAACAACAATAACATTATGGAACATCTTTTTACCTCAGAAAGTCTGATTAGTTTTTTAGTATTAACCTTATTGGAAATTGTTTTAGGAATAGACAATGTGATTTTTGTAAGTATCATATTAAATAGGCTCCCAAAAGCTTTACAACCTAAAGCTAGATTTACATGGATGATTACGGGTATGATTTCAAGAACAATTTTGTTGTTTTGTTTGAGTTGGTTATTGGCACAAAAAGGGAAGCCAATTTTTAGTGCATTTGACAAGAATTTCGATTTGGCTAGTTTAGTTATGATTGCAGGTGGATTATTTTTAATTTATAAAACTGTTAAAGAAATTCACCACAAATTAGAAGGAGACGAAGATATAGCTGCTGGAAACGCAAAAAAAGAAATCAGTTTTGGAAATGCCATTATACAAATAATGTTGATTGATATGGTTTTTAGTTTTGATAGTATTATTACTGCAGGAGGTACTGCCAAGCATTTAGAAATTATGATCAGTGCTGTTGTAATTGCAATGATTATAATGTTCTTATTTAGCCCAAAAATTTCATCCTTTATTCATAAGCATCCTACACTTAAAATGTTAGCCATGTCGTTTTTGGTAATGATAGGATTTGTATTGCTGGTTGAAGGATGGGATGCTGAAGGCGCTCATGAATTACATTTAAAAAATTACGTTTATTTCGCAATGGCCTTTTCATTTGGAGTTGAAATACTGAATATGCAAATGCTTAAATCTAAAAGAAAGCCTGTTGAATTAAGAGAACCAATATTGGCAGAAGAAGAGCAACCTGGAGATATGGCTAAATAATTCATTAAAAAGAAAACCTAAAACTTCCGAAAATGCCAAATTTATTAACCACAGCATTTCCTACAGGATGTTCAGACAATCGCCAAACCAGATCTAAGCGAAAGAATTTAAGTATATTGTCTATGCCAGTTCCTACCTCTATGTACATTTTATCGTCCAAAGATTTATAGGGATAGTTGCTAATAAAATTGAGCTTTTTGTTTGCATCAGACAATGAGCCAATTACCCCTTTAACACTCCAAAATTGTCGGAACATTAATTTACGGGTTAATGGAATAAACCTAAACAATCCATTGCCAATATTATGCTCAATATTAAACCCAGCATAATTATCAGCAATAAATTCAAATTGATTCATCAGGTTAAAAGCATATTTGTTGTAATAGTACAATTCGTTCCCAGGTAAAATGTCTAAAAATTGATAAGGCACTGTTCCATAAATTTTACCTGCAAAAAGATTCCAATATAATTTACCGTAAGGAGCTACACTTAAATTATGTGAAACCGTCATATCAATTTTATCATAGTTATTATTCGAATTAATTACACCTGCCCAACCTTTGGTATATTTTAATTCTACAATTGGGTGCTCACTGCCTAAACTCCTTCGATTAAAATTTTCTTCTAAATACCTTTCCTGAAAAGCATACCGCAATTTTACCATTGTTTCAAATGCATGAAAAGGGTTGGAGAGGTCTGTAGGTGTTGCTCTAATTGTTTTATATAATTCTGCACCAGGCAAATTTAGTAAGGCCTTGTATTCTTTATCAATTGCAGCAATCTCTATTCTATAACCTGAACCTGTTTCTTTAAAATATTCTAGCTTGGTTTCTTTAACTTGCTGAAATTTAAATGGTATTTCCATTTTACGAAATACTGTAGCAAAAATATTATCATTACCCAATTGATCGTAATACAATTGCCGATTATCAATATCACTTTTAAAAGAGAAAGCTAAGAAAGACCACGGATCTTTATTCAGCAAATATTTAACCTGAGCTTTCCCTTTAAATAAACCATCATTGGTTCCATAAGCCAGGTAGCCAGAGAAATTCCAAATTTTACTAACCCCTTTATTGGTAGCTGCATCAAATCTAAACCTAGCTCCTTCCCAATAATTACCACTGATCCAGTAGAAATAGGGCCCTAATCTGATATTGCCAAAATCCCTGGTTCCCTTTGCAGCAATTTCAACAACATCTTTATAAAATAAATAGGTAGGGTTTTTTTTCAAAGTGTCTAATACTTTATACACTGTTTGTTCATTCTTATTTAATGGTTCGTGTCTGCGAGACAACCAAAACGAATCTGTATAACCTTCTGTATTAGGCAAAAGATCTACTTGAATATTTCGAATATTTTTTTCTAACTGAACGGTAGTTGATGGATTATTCACAACAACATTTGAATAAGTAGTGGTTTTCCTACCCTTGAAACCAAGTTTTCCTTTTGCAATTGGAGAAATATCAGCAACAAATCGATCTTTGTATAAGAACCAAGATGTATCATTGATTTGGCGATACTCTTGCAGAAGTGTCAACCCTTCAATAAAATTAATATTTACATCTTCTGAAGGCCTTAATGTAATTCTTTGCAAAGCAAAACTGGTATCATTTACCCAACAATCACCATCAAAAGTGCTTTCGCCTTTGCGCTTTCCCGAAAAAAACAAATGCACCAGTCTTTTACCATTTAAATATGCAGTATCTGCCAATTTAAATTTATAATAAAAGTCGGCATTAGTATTAAATGGGCTGATCAACTCTTTATTAAAAACCGGAATAAAGTTATCCATTACATTGATATTCTGAAAAGTGCCGCCCATTTCCTTAATAAAACTTTCGTTATCTACCCCATTGGCCTTATTAGCTTTAATACGCTCATACGTTTTTTCTGGATTCTTCTGAAAATAATAATCAGACAATGTTTCCGACAAATAAACAGGTAAAAATGGTTTACTCTCCGAATTAGAATCGATATAATTAAAAATAAAATTTAAAGGTTTGATTAGAAAATTTTTAGCAAGCTTTTCTTTTTCAATATTATTGATATCTAATTCTAATTTATTATAAATTTCATAAGCATAATTGTCCCAGAACTTTTTATCTGTTCTATTTTTATTGCCCATTATTTTTTTCCAAAACCAGAGTGCTCGATTGTATTTTACTTTAACTACGGCTTCATTGGAAGGTGGTAATACTTCAATAATTAGTGAAAGAAGTAAAGAGTCTTTTATAGTTGAAATAGGAATTGATAAAACCTTATATCCTACACTAAAAATTTCAAGTGTATCATTTACCGTTTGATTTTTTAAAATGAAAGTAAACTTCCCTGCAGAATCGGTAAGCATTCCTTTACCCGATTTTTTGAACTTAACTGAAGCAAATGGTATCTGCTCATCGCTCTGTTTATCTCTAACTGTTCCAAATAATTTTACGGACTGGCCAAAAGTATGGCCACTCAACAGAATAAATAAAATGAATGATAAATAAAATGATCCAACCCTGTACATCCTATATCCAGTGAAATGAGAAAAAAGGGAACTAAAAATCAAATCCTAAGGCAAAATAATACAAAGGTTTGCCAAGGAAAATTCCTTTCATTGGCCATGCTGCATCAAACTTTAAAAAATAACCTAGTAAAGTACTTCTTGCACCAAAACCATATCCACCAGCAAAAGGACCTAATCCACCAGCATCAATTTTTACAATTACAGAAGAATTAGGATCGGAAATTACATCACCTGGTCTTTTGATGCCATTGTATTTACCATTCCATGCCGTTCCTAAATCGAGAAATTGAACCAATTGAAAGTTCCGTATAAATGCATTATTAATAGGCTTATCAATAAAAGTAGAAAATACCGGCAATCTAAATTCACTATTAACAACAAATGCATTATTTCCATTGGCAATATTCTGATTGTATCCACGCATATTTAAAGCCAAGGTTTGAAATGCATAGGATTGATCTTGCGCTGGCCTGTTTTGGTCATTGAATTTTGGTCCTATCCAGCCATCTACTCCACCTAAATAATAAATCAGTTTTTGAGAACCCCAAGAGAAATCAGCTGCAGCTCTTCCGGCCCAAATGAAATTTCTGTAAATCTTATGATAATATCGTCCATCAAATCCAAAATTCATAGTTGGCTTGCCATCATTCAATTGTGTTTTTATAGAAGGCATGTTTACATCCATGTACACTTTAAAACGAAGACCATTCCAAATATTCTGAGTTGGATTCAACGTATTGTCGTGAACATATTCTATGCGCGATAAAATAAATCTTGAAACAGTATCATTAAAAGCCAAAGCATTTGGATTAGAAAGTCTAGTTGCATTATCAAATGGTCGTAAAATTCCACGATCAGTTCTCATGCCTATTGTTAATCTGAAACTTTTTACTTCATTGAGTGCATATCTGGCATTGAACTGGTACAAATTGGTGATCAACATATTGTTGAACTGTGTATTATAAAAATTAGTGACATTACTTCTATAATATGTAACCCCCCAGTCAATTCTTTTTTTATAATTCTGAAAAGAAAACATCAAATCTTTATCTGTTAGGTTTGTTCCAAAACGAATTCCTGCAACAAATTTTATATCTTCTAAAAGGTCAACAACACCCACACGAAATGTAAAATTAAAGTCATTCCCATTATTCAATTGAATTGGGCCAGAACCACCTCCATAAGGCTGGTATCTGTTTATCAAAATATTATTTGAGAAACCACTCAATACATAATCGGTATTAAATTTTAACCCGTAATCGAATAATTTAGATTTAGATAAGGAAGATTGATTACTACCTGTTAATGGAATTTTGAATAAATTCTTTGTACTCGTATCCGGCTTTTCGTCGGCAAATTCATTTTGAAAAAAATCTTTTGCCTTTTTCAGCGTATCGTTTACTGCTTTATTATTGTAAACAGTTGCCTTACCTTCTATCTTTTTCTTTTCATCTAATGCTTTTCGTGCATAATCAGTAGGTCTAATATTAATATTACGTTTACTTAAAGCAATAGAATCTACTTTGAGTTTATATAAAAATTTGAAATCGCCCTCCCTCCTTACTTCGCTTACTTGTCCATTATTGCCCGCAATTCTAGTTTCTAATAAACTACTTTGGTAATTTGTAATTGGGAAAGTATAAGTAGAGTCTTTATAGACTTGGAAATAACTTACACTATCGGGCTCTTGTTTTTGCCAGGCCAATAAAGTAGAATCAAATTCTTTTGGTACTGGATTTCTGAGTACTTCATCGCCAATATAATACAATGTATCTAAGCCGTTCCGCTTGGTAGCAAAGAATCCAGCCCAGCGATTTCCTATTCCATTTTCATCTGAAACATAAGTGAAATGATTGGTATTGTATTGCATAGGAAATTTTGCATTTCCAAATTTCAAATTGGTTAATTGAGCAATCTGTTTGTCTTTACTATCATTAAGAATATCAACCATGAAAATATTATATCGATACCTACTAGGCAAAACAGTATCCTGATTTGGTGCAATTGGCCCAGGCCGGTTCGATGAAAAAATAATGCCAACTCTATTCGGAAAACTAACTAAAGTTGGATGTAAATCATCATAAATATCATTGGTAACTTGAGTTGCTTTTTGTTCTTCAATTTTATAAGTATAAATATCTGTATGCCCATTTTTAACTGCACTCATAACCAACGTATTGGCATCAAGCATAAAAGAAGCATCTAAAATCTGATCAAATCCTTCAATAGTTTGTTTGTACCTTTTATACTTTGCAATAATATCATAAACAAACATTTTAGTTTTCCCCATCTCCCAATAAATCACCAATAGTCTTGACCCTTTTCCATCCCAAGCGAGAATGGGGTAACTAGGATTAACATCATCTAAATTGGTTTTTACCCCACTTTTCAACAGCACTTTAGTGTCGTAAAAATTTTCTGTAAGTTTAATGCTATAAGTACCTTTTTTAAACTCCATTGCCGCATAAGTATTACTCTTAGGGTTAGGATTTGCTTGGAATCGAAAAAAATCTTTCTTAGTTACCTCTTCTGAAACACTTAACTGGCCTTTTACCTGATTGCGTCTTTGCTTTATATCGTTGATGTACTTATTTTGTTCGTAAACCATGAAATCATCCAAAATTTCTTTGAATTTTTTCTTACAAATTTTTAAGCAAGCATTGTTTACATTCTTATAAATCCGAGATAGATATAAAAGATAAGTGATATTCTCTTTTCTGTATTTTTCACCAATATAATTCCAGAAAGAATGACCAGCCAATAAAGGCTTTTCAAAAGCAAGTTGATAAAAATTATTATAGCGGCCGCTTAAAATAGCACTCTTTAATTCATCGTCTTTAACAGTACTCCATGGTTGACCTGCATAAGCCACATAGCCATCTACCATCCATTTTGGTAAATCTAATAAAGCTTGATTACTTGCAAATTCTCCAATATCATCTCCAAATAATAAATTATCGGTTAACACCTTTGCAATTCCTTCTCTAATTTGAGTGCGCAAATGATTATGGTTACCATCAAAATAAACCATTAATTTATTGTTCACCAATTTAGTAGTTCCACCTGGTGTTTGAATATCAATTCCTAAACCAATATTGGTGCTTTTAAAATCATTGTAATTATTGTATACGATTATATTGGCTCTTCTTTGTAATGAGTATTCTACGAAATTTTCAATAGATCGCAATTCTTCCTCAGCCAATTGAGCAACAAATTTTCCCAATTCTACCCCTCCTTGTGCAGCATATGTATTGAAATTTGGTGATTGGTAAAATTTCCAAATAAATTTTTTGTGCTGTACTCGATTTTTACCGAAATCTACTGTATTCACCTGTGCAAACAACATAAAAGGTGAAAGGAAAAAAATAAAAAATAGAGCTTTACTAATTT
>JANOQC010000052.1:0-3358 GCA_031422175.1 Sphingobacteriia bacterium
AGGAATTCCGGCAGTTCCGAGTATGCAAGACAAAGCCCCTACTTCAACAGAATCCTATTTCGATGGAGGCTATAATACCAAAAGATATACTTCAATTACTACCTACCCCAATGTATTTGGATGGCAGATAGAAAGCAATAAGGACGTGCGTTTCAGCAGTTCTCAACGTGCCACATTTGCAAAAGCATTGGCTGCTTCTGTAATGGAGTATTTTAAGCTAAATACACAATTAATTAACGCGTTTCATCCTTGAGAACGGAAACCCATTACATCCTTTTCTTGGATTTGTTCTGTCGGCAACCTTTTTGCCTAATGCTTCATCAATCGTCTTTGCATTATAGGTAGTTAAGCAAAAACCCCAAAGAAATGGTTCCATATTATTGAAGGTCATATAATCTATTCTGGTGTATAACCCTGGTTCACTAGAATTACTTTCATCATTTTTTGCTATGAGAAACTGCTCTTTGGAATTTGAACTTATGATATGGTATTTAGCTTTTGGCAACTGGGTCCAAAGAACATCATTTATTTTATAATATATGCCATAGTCATCCTTAAAATTACCCTTAATCATCAATGGAATAGTATCTATACCAATTACTTTATACGCATAAGCTTCGGCAAAAGCAGTCAGCATAAATAATATGAAAATGGTTATTTTTATTTTCATGATCCGCAACTAATACAACCATCTTCCATGCTGCAACTTGGTGCATCAGTTTCTGTTGTTGGAATTACAGGCGTCATTTCATTGTTACCTTGTTTCTCAACTGTAAACTGAACAGCTTGTGTTGCCGCTTGTGTACGCAAATAATACATTCCAGTTTTTAATCCTTTCTTCCAAGCATAAAAATGCATAGAAGTTAGCTTTGATGCATTTGGATTGTCCACAAATAAATTCAAGGATTGAGATTGACAAATATATGCTCCTCTGTCGGCAGCCATATCTATTATATTTCGTTGTTTAATTTCCCAAACAGTTTTATACAACTCTTTTATGTCTGCTGGTATTTCTTCAATATTTTGAATAGAGCCATTGGCAGCAATAATTTTGTTTTTCATACTATTATTCCACAAGCCTAAATTTACTAAGTCTTTTAATAAATGCTTGTTTACAATAATAAATTCGCCACTTAAAACCCTTCTTGTATAAATATTACTGGTATATGGTTCGAAACATTCGTTGTTGCCAAAAATTTGCGAAGTAGATGCAGTTGGCATTGGGGCAACTAATAAGGAATTTCTTACACCAAACTCTTTTACTGCTTCTTTTAGCAAATCCCAATTCCAACGGTCAGTTGGAGTTACTCCCCACATATCAAATTGAAAAATACCTTTTGAAACTGGAGAGCCTGCATAAGTTTGATAAGCTCCAAGTTCTTTTGCTAAATCGTTGCTAGCTGTCATTGCAGCGAAGTAGATGGTTTCAAAAATATTTTTATTAAGCATTTTTGCCAATTCACTTTCAAATGGCAAACGCAACAAAATAAAAACATCTGCTAACCCTTGAACACCTAAGCCAATTGGCCTATGCTTCATATTAGAAGTTCTTGCTTCTTCAATCGGATAATAATTGTTGTCAATTATTTTATTGAGGTTTTTTGTTACCTGATATGTTACTTCATATAATTTTTGATGATCAAACTTACCCCCAATTACAAATCTTGGTAATGCCAACGAGGCTAAATTACAAACAGCAACCTCATCGGGGCTGGTGAACTCCATGATCTCGGTACAAAGGTTGCTACTCTTGATTGTTCCCAAATTTTGTTGATTACTTTTACCATTTGCAGCATCTTTATAGAGCATGTATGGAGTGCCTGTTTCAATTTGCGATTGTAAAATGGCAAACCATAAATCCTGCGCTTTCACTGTTTTTCTTGCCCTGCCTTCCGCTTCATATTTTCTATACAGCGTTTCAAAAGTATCACCCCAGCAATCACTTAATCCTGGCGCTTCATTTGGGCAAAATAAACTCCATTCACCGTTTTCTTCAACCCGCTTCATAAACAAATCACAAATCCATAATGCAAAAAACAAATCCCTTGCACGCATTTCTTCTTTGCCATGATTTTTTCTCAAATCTAAAAACTCAAATACATCGGCATGCCAAGGTTCTAAGTAAATAGCGAATGCTCCTTTTCGTTTGCCACCGCCTTGGTCTACATAACGTGCGGTATCATTAAATACCCTAAGCATTGGTACTATACCGTTACTTGTTCCATTGGTTCCACCAATATAACTTCCTGTTGCTCTAATATTATGAATAGCTAGTCCTATGCCACCTGCACTTTGAGAAATCTTCGCTGTTTGTTTTAGTGTATCATAAATACCATCTATGCTATCATCTTTCATTGTTAACAAAAAACAACTACTCATTTGTGGTTTTGGTGAGCCTGCATTAAATAAAGTTGGTGTGGCATGTGTCATCCATCTTTCACTCATTAAATGATAGGTTTCAATAGCACTCTCTATATCTTGCTTGTGAATACCTACAGCTACTCGCATATACATATGTTGTGGGCGTTCTACAATTTTTCCATCCACTTTTAATAAATATGATTTTTCTAAAGTTTTGAAACCAAAATAATCAAATCCAAAATCACGATCATATATAATTGTACTATCTAACAACTCAGCATTTTCTTCGATAATCTGCATAACATCGTCTGCTATAAGCGGCAATCTTTTTCCTGTTGCTACATCTACATAATTAAAAAGCTTTCGCATGGTTGCTGAAAAACTTTTAATTGTATTCTTGTGCAGGTTACTTACCGCTATTCTTGATGCAAGAATGGCATAGTCGGGATGAGTTATAGTAAGCGATGCTGCCGTTTCTGCAGCAAGATTATCCAATTCTGTAGTAGGCACCCCAGCGTAAATACCTTCGATGGTTTTCTGTGCAACATCAATAACATTTACCATTGGGCTCAAACTGTAACTTAATTTTTCAATTCTTGCAGTTACCTTGTCAAATTTTACTGACTCTTTATTTCCGTTTCTTTTTATTACAAACATTGGTATAGTAAATTATTGATATTTTAAAAATCTTCTTCGGTTGAAAATACTTGGGCTTCTTTATTTCCCATTACTCCAGCTTTTTGATAATCACCAACTCTTTTTTCAAAAAAGTTTGTTTTACCTTGTAATGAAATCATTTCCATAAAGTCGAAAGGGTTAGTTGCGTTGTAAACTTTACTGCATCCTAACTCATTTAACCAACGGTCGGCAACAAATTCAATATACTGCTGCATTAATTTAGCATTCATACCAATTAAACCAACTGGCAATGCTTCAGTTATAAACTCTTTCTCAATAGCTACTGCATCAGTAATTATACCTCTCACTTGCTCTTCGG
>JANOQC010000053.1:0-1851 GCA_031422175.1 Sphingobacteriia bacterium
TGAAGTAGTTTGAATTCCCAACATTCCAGCTACAGTAATTAACAATAAAACTTTAAGACCAACCGAAAACATACTAGAAAAGAAAGTTTGCAATGAAGCATCTACTTTTCTTTGAGTCATTGTTTTGGAGATAACTTTGGCAGTCCAATTGATAATAGTTAAACCAATTACAAAGACTAATAAAGCAGAAACAATTTTTGGCCCGAAAGTAATTAGCCAGGTTTGTACTTGTTGAGAAAAGGTGGTTACTTTATCCATTTTAAAAATTTGGATTGAAAGTAGCATGAAATTTTGAAAAAACCAATTCCAGACAAAAATCGGAAAAATTATTTGAAAACCGAATCAGCAATACCCTTGTTGATCTCATAGGCAGAATAAGTAATTTCTACCCTACCTTTTTTACCTTTTAATTTATCCTTAGTCGCTTGATCAGCTTCTTCAAATTCTAGGGTTATGCCTTTAGGTAATTTATAATCCTTCGCATTGAAACTAAAAAATACTTTATCTGGCAAACCATAACTAGAGAATTTACCATACCGCATTTCCATTTCGTAAGTTCCATTCTCTCTGGTTGAAGTAATAGATTTTATAATCAATAAATTAGATTCATCGATATAAAGAGTTGAAAGAATCACCTCATTGTTATCGTCATTGGGTAACAGCTTTACAATTCTAGTTTTGATGTTTCCAATTTCTGCAAATCCTGCATCGATTGCTGTAAATCCATTTGAAACAATCATATTACCAATGTTGATACTGACGCCGCCTTTTGGTAAAACAGAGATTCCTCCATTGCGTTGAAGTCTAAACTTGTTGGGTTTTTTATAAAACACTTTAACTCCGCCAACAGGTGCTTTGATAAATGCTATATCAGTTTTCATTTTACCTTCTGCGGTGTAATCATTTACCAGATCTAGTTTATTTTTAACTTTCAATACTAAGGCATTCACATCTTGTGCAGATGCATTGATACTAATAAAAGCAATTAATAAAGCTACAATGGATGTTGTGAATGATTTCATGTTCAACTATAATTAACTTAAAATATCTTTCTTTCTAAATAACAAAATTGCTCCACCAGCAAACCCTATAATGTGAACTAATAATACAATTGATGAATGGATGATTCTTTCTGGATATTGAATACTGCCAACAATAGCTTCGTTGGCATCATTTACTTTAAAATCAAAAAACTCTTTCCAAGTAATCATATGAGTAGTAAAAAGATAAGGTTTGACGATATTGAAAATGGGGATATTCATAGTACTTAAAATAGTACAAACAATGATCACACTCATTGTGGCAACTATCGGCCCTATTGAGTTCTCTGCGAAAAAAGAAAGAAAAAAACCTAAAGATGCCACTGTAACCATGGCCAAGGAAGCAAAGCAGAAAGCGCCTGCATATCTCCAAAATACATCCGACTCTTTTACAATAACTACATAACTACTTTTCATTATAAAAAGATCGTCTGTTCCAAAAACAAACATACTAACGAATAACCCCAGCACTGCTATCCAAATAAGTAATAATAAAGTGTAAATTACAGATGCCAAAAATTTAGCAGTAACTATAGCAGTTCTAGATTGAGGCTTAGTAAGCAATAAACGCAATGTACCCATATTAGCCTCTCCTGATATCATATCGGCGGCTATTAAAGCAATTAATAAAGGAACATGTATAAGTAAGAGTTGTAGAATTACATAGCATATAAAATAACCATTCAAAATTTTACCATCAACAGCAAAAGAATTAGCAAAATCAGCCATAACAAACTCAGTATATTCTTTCCCATCTACATATAAGCCAATTTGAATTACTGCAATTAATGCAGTAATGGCGGCAAATGCC
>JANOQC010000054.1:0-7716 GCA_031422175.1 Sphingobacteriia bacterium
GCTGATATAAAAATTTGCATAAGAAGCCGGTAAAGATTGATCTTCATAAATCACAGGATCTGGCATTGGTAATTCAATGATATTGAGTTGTTTCCCATTTAACAAACGCATTTGTTTTAATTGCTTCAAATTGGTTTGCAATAATTCATAGTTCTCATTTTGTTGATCCGATTCTATTACTGTAATAACAGTGTCTTCATTTACAAAGCGAACAGTATCATCAATATGACCATCTGTATCATCCCCAATAATTCCTTCAGCTACCCAAAGCACTTGCTGCACACCATAATAATCAAATAAATATTGTTCAATTTCTTGTTGGCTTAATTGAGGGTTTCTGTTTTTATTGAGCAAACAACAAGTAGAAGTGATCAAAGTTCCAGCTCCATTAAAATCTACAGAACCGCCTTCCATAATTATACCAGGATTATAAACAGGTAAGTTAAAATGATTCCCAATTAATGTTGGAATTACATCGTCTAGATCGAAAGGAGGATATTTATTTCCCCATGCATTGTAATTCCAATCTACAATGACTTTCTTTTGTTCAAGTGCTGGATTGATTAAAAATGCGGGGCCATGATCTCGGCACCATGCATCGTTTGTAGGATGCATAAAAAATTCAACCATTTGCATATCAACTCCAGCATTTTCTAAATGCCTGGTTGCGAAAACTTGCATTGCGGTATTTGCTACATTAATCCTCACTTTTTCGCTGGAAGCCAAGTATTTTACAAACAATGAATAACTAGGATAAATAGATTCTATTTTTCCAGGCCAACTGGCTTCTTTATGAGGCCAGCTTAACCAGGTTGCAATATGTGGAGCAAACTCTGCAGGAAAACTATATCCAAGAGATGCTGGTGTAATTATGTTTGAAGCAGTAGACATTTAAATAAAATTGTAGGATCCAGAAAAATAATCTCAATGAAGTACAATAATTAATCTTCGTCAATAAATCTTTTGGTTATAGGAAGATAGGAATCAATTCTTCTATCGCGCATAAATGGCCAATGTGTTCTGTACTGATCTGTTTTTGAAAGATCCAATTCAACAACTGTATTTTCTTCTTTATCATGAGAACCCTTGAATAACAAAGTTCCTAGCGGGTTAGCTACAAAAGAGCCTCCCCAAAATTTCATTAAACCATTTTGCTCAGTACCTACCCTATTTACACTTACTACATGAACTCCATTTGCAATGGCGTGACTTCTTTGAATGGTTTGCCAAGCATTGTATTGTTCATTATTAGTTGGTTCATCCTGAGAACTTGCCCAACCAATTGCAGTTGGATAAAATATAATTTCTGCTCCCATTAAGGCTGTAATTCTTGCTGCTTCAGGATACCATTGGTCCCAACATATCAATACGCCTAAAGTTGCATATTTAGTTTTGAAAACTTTATAACCTAAATCTCCAGGAGTGAAATAGAATTTTTCATAGTAAGCAGGATCATCTGGAATATGCATTTTTCTATACTTACCTAAATAAGACCCATCAGCATCTAATACTGCAGTTGTATTATGGTATAAACCTTGTGCCCGTTTTTCAAAAAGAGAAGCAATAATTACCACATTTAATTCTGCAGCAATCTTACTAAGTTCATCAGTTGATTCACCCGGAATACTTTCTGCTAATTTAAAATGTTCATAATCTTCAACGTCACAAAAATATAATGAGGTAAATAATTCTTGTAAGCAAACTATCTGCGCACCTTTTGAAGCAGCTTCTCTAATTCCATTTATTGCCTTTAAACGATTTTCAACTTTACTGCTTGTACAACTCATTTGTACAAGACCTATTTTTACTGTAGACATATTGGCTAATTAGGTGGTTTTTTGAATAATTGCATCAAAACTGCTGATACCAATGGTTTTTTCAGTGATAAATCCCTCACCATATTCAACTCCAATTCTTTTGCCAAGCATGGCATCTCTACCTCGCACTGTATTTAAAAATTGAGGGGAAGAAATATAAGTTTGTGTCTCATTTAAATTCGGATTATGAAATTGTGTATTATATGCAAGAATTGATTCCATCTTTATCTCATAATAGCTTGATACATCAACAATAAAATTTGGTTCTAAAAATCGATCCTGTATATAATGAAAAACATAAGAAGGTCTCCAAGCATCTTGCAGATTGCCAGCTGAATCTCTAGTTTCTATTTTTTTTAACCCAGCTAAAAAAGCTGCATCTGCAACTAATTTAGCACTTTTGCCATGGTCTGGATGACGGTCTTCAGGCGCATTTGCTAAAATAATGGAAGGCTTGAATCTTCTAATGACTTCAATTATTTTTCGTTGATGCATTTCATCATTTTGAAGAAATCCATCCGCCATATTTAAATTCTCTCTATATTTTATGCCAAGTATTTTAGCTGAAGCCGCGGCTTCAATCATTCTTGTTTCAGCCGAACCTCTTGTACCAAGTTCGCCTCTTGTTAGATCAATAATGCCGGTTTGCTTGCCTTCAGCATTTGCCAATAGCAAAGTTCCAGAACAACCAAGTTCAACATCATCTGGATGAACCCCAAAAGCCAAAATATCTAATTGCATAATCTGTCTATTGAAACAAAGGTAATTAATGTATGGCCAAAAAAAATCCTGCTGATAAGAGCAGGATTGTATTCAAAAAAAATGATTTAGTCTTTTTTTGCGTAGCGCTTCTTGAATTTGTCAATTCTACCTGCAGTATCAACCAATACGTTTTTACCAGTATAAAAAGGATGAGAAGTATTAGAAATCTCCAATTTTACAACAGGATATTCTTTACCGTCTTCCCAAGTAATAGTTTCTTTAGTTTGTGCAGTAGATTTGCTTAGAAAAGAAGTACCGTTACTCATGTCTTTGAAAACAACAAAACGATAACTTTCTGGATGGATACCTTGCTTCATGATTTTTGGTTTAGGTGGTACGGATTTGGCCGTACGATTATATAATTTGGAGTGCAAAGCTAGTAAAAACCACTGTTTTTACCAAATCAAAAGCCATTAAAGCTAATTTTAGCTCTTCATATTAACAAATTGATGCGGAATCTCATAATTTCCAGTTCTGCATTTTGCTATAACTTCTTGTAAATCATCTAATTTCTTGCCTGTAACTCTAATTATATCATCCATAATAGCAGCTTGAACTTTAAAGCCATTGTCTTTGATCATTTTTACAATTTTCTTTGCATCGTCTTGTTTTAACCCATTTCTTACTGAAACTTCCTTTTTTACCACTTTGCCACTTGGATAAGCATCTTTGGTAAAATCAAAGGCAGAACCATCAATTCCTTGTTTCATTGATCGACTAATTAACACATCAATCAGCTGTTTCATTTGCATATCACTACCTACTTCTAAGGAAATTACAAAATCCTTTTTATTCAGCTCCACTTTTACAACAGTATCTCTAAAATCGTAACGGGTAGCAATTTCTTTTTTAACTGTATTGATTGCGTTGTCTAATATTTGCAGATCAACTGCACTTGCAATATCAAATGAAGGCATAACATTTTTTTTCAAAGATAATCAATAGTTGGTGATGATTAATCCCAACTATTGATTCTTATTCCCAACCCTGCTTTGTTCATCATCAGCACCTCCCCTTTTCCGTTGGCTTGTAGTTGTTTTTCCTTTACTAAAGCGATAGGTAAAGCTTAAGTTTGCAATTCGGTTATCATTAAATTGGCGAAAATTAACATCGATTGAACTATACTTTGCAGTCCCTCTTATTTGTTGAGACCACAACAAGTCTCTTACATTAAATCTTATAGTTCCTTTGTTTTTAAAAATTTGTTTTCCAACTCCAATATTGATTACACCAAATGGTTGAACTACAAATAGTCCTTCTAATCCTTTTGTTCTATAAAACCCACTTAATTCTGCAGACCATCCTTTATTAAATTTAAATTGTTGACTAATATTTACCAAAGCGGTTGCTGCACGTTGATTTATAGGATCTCCATTTACAATTCCATTGAATTCATTATGAAAAATATTTATATAAATGTTTCCACTCCACCATTTCGTATATTGATTAGCTGCATTTACAGATAAGCCAAATTGTTTTTGATTGGCTATATTTTCTTTTTTTATGTACGTTTCATTAGTGGCATTATTTTGAATCAATACATCTTGTATAATATCTGTTGTATTGGTATAATTTAATGTAGTGGTTAAAAACCCTTTGAATGTATGACTCAATTCTACATTATGACTGAATTCTGGAACTAAATAAGGGTTGCCTTGTTCAAAAGTATATCTATCTAAAAATTCAACAAATGGATTTAAACTTTCATAATCAGGTCGGCGAATTCTTTTGCCATAGTTGAGTACAAAACTATTGCTCTTGTTAAGATTGTATTGAAAATATGAAGTTGGAAAAAATTGAATATAATTTCTATTAAACTGAATATTGGTAGTAATTTGATCGCCTCTAGCATGTGTATGTTCTGCCCTCAAACCCAATTGAATGCTGAATTTTTCGCTAAAAGGTTTTGAAAAATTAACATACGCCGCATTGATATTTTCTTTGTAAATAAAATGATTACTTCTGCCTAAATCATTTACACGATTACCATTAATCAAACTATCGTAAATAGCATTTGCATCTGTTGAAACATAACTAGATTTTAAACCAGCGTCCAATTTTGCTCCTTTTTTTAAAGGATGCGTGTAGTCTATTTTTGCACTATAAATATTAATTGATTGAGGTAAGTATCCTAATAAAGTATCAGGCTTAGCAGTAGAAATTCCAGACTGATTATAATATGCACTATTTAAAGCCTGATTGTTAGAACTATTGTATTTTAAGTAGTCTGCATCAAAAGTGATTTCTCTTCCAGCAGTATCAAGCAAACGTCTAATATTAAAATTTGATCCAATGTTTTTCCATTTATTATCAGCATTATTAATTGCCTTGGTATTACTCTGTAATGAATGTGATGCATCAAAAATATTGATATTACCTTCGCTCAGTTGTTCATTTGGATTAATGAAACCATTTAACACAATTCCTATTGTTGTCTTTTTATCAACAAAATAATCTGCACCAATTTTTCCATTGTAACTGCTATTTGAATTTCGAATAATAGTATTTTGCTCAAATTGAGAAACAATATTTTTAGAACTATTATCTATAAAACTTCTGTTAATAGTTAAATTTTGAAAACTCTCTCTATCATTGTGACCTATATTTCCAAAAATATTGAATTTATTTTTTCTATAATTTAGGTTTACGCTTTGATTGTTTCTTGCATAAACGCCCTGACCGTATCCAACAGTTACAGATCCATTAAAACCAAAAACCTTGTTCTTTTTTGTTTTGATATTAATGATTCCTGCTTTTCCAGCAGCATCATATTTAGCAGGAGGATTGGTCATAATTTCAATTTGATCTAATTGATTGGCTTGCATATTTCTCAATAAATTGGCCAAGTCTTGTCCAGACAAATAAGAAGGCCTTCCATCCATATAAACCATTACGCCTTCTTTTCCTTTCAAGCTAATATTCCCATCTTTATCTACTGTTATACCTGGAGATTTTTCCAATACTTCTAGCGCATTTGCGCCAACATTGGTTGGAGATGCATCTACATTTACAATCATTCGGTCGGTTAATTGTTGCACCAAAGGCTTTTTAGAATTAACTGTTACTTCAGATAATTGTTTATCGCTAGGAGCTAACTGAATGAAAGGCAAAATGATATTTCCCGAAGATTTAACCAAGAAACTTTGGGAATTCATTTTTTTAAACCCAACTAAAGTTGCCGATATGAAATAGTTTCCTTCGGCAATTTTTTCAAAGGAATATTGGCCAGTTTTATCTGTTAATGTAGTTTTTATTAAGGAAGAATCCTTCACTTTTAATAAACTTACTAAAACAGATTCTACTGGGGATTGATTGGATTCTACTCTTCCATTCAATAAATTGCTGTTTTGTTGAGCATTTATAGCAAGTGATTGGGCTAAAATGATCAACAGAAATAGGGTTTTTACTAGATTTTTCATTATTCTATGTTTTTTGTTTAGTTCTTGTTAAAGACAATTACAAAACAAAACTAACTACTGTGTTAAACATAGTACAATGCTTTAGCATGAACGGTTGAATATCAGTTTAAAAGGAGAAAATTGATGGATGAACTAAAGAAAAAAACATAAAATAGGCAAAAAAACCTCTATTTTTTTGCTGCCCATTTATTGGATTGAATGAAAAGAATGATTCCTCCAATAATTAAAGTAAATGAAATTAACTCAGCTTGTGTAGGATTAAATAGGAAATCATATTTGGTATTGACCCTGATTTTTTCAATAAAAAATCTTTCGAGCCCATTGAAAATCATGTAAATAGCAAATAATTTTCCTGGAACTTTAACTTTATTGCGCAAAAACCAAAGGACGCCAAATAAAATCATACAAATAATTATTTCGTATAATGGTGTGGGATAAACACCAAAAGGTAATTCATTACAAAATTGACCCACACAACCTGGTATTGGAACACCTTCACCAAGTACATTATTGGGAAACTTATAAGCCCATAAAATATCTGGCAACCAATTAAATGGTTTTGTATTATTATTCACAACTCCCCAATCACCATCACCACTAATCATGCAACCAACTCTTCCGAATGCATAGGCAAACATCATGGTAGTAGCCATAGCATCTAATAAGTGAATTATATAAACTTTATTTTTATGAGCATACCATAAAATAGCAATACCTGCACATATTAATCCTCCATAAAAAGTTAATCCACTAAACGAAATCAATGAGCCAATAGGATCTTTGATAAAGTCATCCCAATTTTCCAAATTATGAAAAATTTTGGCTCCCAAAAATCCAAAAAGCGCCGCATAAATAACAATGTCGCCAACTCTATCTTGTGGCCAAATTCTTACAATTCTTTCCTCTGGCTTTTCTAGTTGTTCTTTTTTCTTTTCCCACCATTTTAGTCCGGCAAATAGCAGCGCTACAATTATACCAGTTAATAAATTACCATTGGTAGATAAAATAAATGCTTGTGGATCGTTGAGTGCATCCGGTATAGTGAAAGCCCCTACCAGCTTGTATCCAAACACGAAACCAAGTAGGCCATTCACCAATAATTCAATGAACCCAGCTGGTTGACCAATCATTATTTTCTCTTCGGTAAATACAAACAATCCTTGTTGTTGTTTTCTCCTTAATTCAATTGTTAGTATCCATGCAGAAATGATAAAAGACAGTGCAACAAAAAAACCAAATGAATTCACAAGTTTTAATCCATTTAATTCAATTCCAAATAAATCTTTGAATGCGTAGTATAAATTGGGATACATATGTTTAAATCCAATTGAATGATTAGAAATGCAATGTTAGTTAGAAAATCCGATAAATAGTAAGGCCCCACAAAAGTGAGGCCTATACTTACTAACCCATCTAAAAACAATCGTTATGATAATTAATTGCAGTGTTCGTTAAAAACAGCAATTAAATGTTGTGCAATTACTTGAGCAGGTTTACCTTCTATTTGATGACGCTCTACCATACTAACTAATGATCCATCTTTAAATAAAGCAATCGCAGGTGATGAAGGAGGATAAGGCAACATATGCTCTCTTACTTTATTTACTGCTTCAATATCAAAGCCTGCAAAACTAGTAGCTAAACGATCAGGTTTTTTCATTGCATTTTGAACAGCCATTACTACACCTGGCCTGCAAGTTCCTGCAGCACATCCACAT
>JANOQC010000055.1:0-14086 GCA_031422175.1 Sphingobacteriia bacterium
GCCAAAAAAGCCACCTACAACAAAAGCAGCGGCCACAATGAGTATATAATTAACATTGATATACCCCTGTTTATAATATTGGAGTACAGCCAATATACCCACTGGCAAAAGTAATATACCCAAAGAAGTTCCCTGAGCCGCTTTTTGAGTAAATCCTAAAAATAATACCAATGCTGGTACAATAATAATTCCACCACCAATTCCAATAAGCCCACTCAAAAATCCAGCAATAAGTCCAACAGCAATGAGTAAAACGATTGTGGTAAAAGTCATACTATTATTTTAGAAAAGTAATTTTATAAAATTCAATTGCTTCTTCAATAATGGCCAATGCTTTTGCTTTATCACCAAAGTCTTCTACTACCACTGTTTTATTTTCGAGTTTTTTATATTCTTCAAAGAAATGCCTTAGTTCATCAAAGAAGTGTTTGGGCAATTCTTCAATATTGTTGTAATGATTCACACCAGGATCATTTGCAGCCACTGCAATAATTTTATCGTCTGGGTCTCCCTGATCTACCATTTGCATTACGCCAATTACTTTAGCATCCATCATGGTTAATGGTTGAACTGGTAAAGAAGTAATTACCAATATATCTAAAGGGTCTTTATCGCCACCATATGTGCGTGGAATAAATCCATAATTAATAGGGTAGTAGAAAGAAGAGAAAATCACTCGGTCTAATTTTAAAAGACCAGTTGGTTTATCGATTTCGTATTTACAACGTGAACCTTGCGGAATTTCAATAATAGCATTAACTACTCTTGGTGCATGATCTCCGTAAGATACACCATGCCAGGGATGAACAACTGTTTGTGGTTCCATGTTGAAATTGAATTTATTTGGTAAGCCAATAGCCAATGGCTACAGCAATAAGTGATAAAATTAGGGTACCTCCGGCATAAACACAAAATTGACCGTATCGTTCTTGTTGTAATAATTGCAAATTTTCCCAAGCAAAGGCAGAAAAAGTAGTGAATCCTCCACAAACACCGGTTGCCAATAACAATCTCCAGTATTCTCCATTAGCTTGTTTTGCAGACCAACCCATAATAATTCCTATTAAAAACGATCCTACAATATTTACAATCAATGTTGCGAAAGGAAACTGTGATTGTTTTATTCCAAATGCTAATAGATAGCGCAAAATCGAACCAATCATTCCTCCCAAACCCACCAATACAATTTGTTTCATTCTTTATTGATTAAAGGTTTTTTTGTAATCAACCAACCATTTCGACTCGCTTTTAATGATATACAATTTCTTACTGGCAGTATCTGATGAAAGACTATAATTTAATGTTACTAAAGTATCGTTGGGCTCTTGTACTGATTGAATATTAATAGAAGCGGTTCTTAATTGCTGTCGGCCTTCTTTGTCTTTTTCTCTATAACTGGCTTCTGTTGTTTTTAATAATTGCTCATTAGTGGCATCGGGCATTAAATAAAAATGTGCTTTTATAAAATCTCCTTTTAAACAACCATCTATAAATTCTCTTCCTGCATCCAATCCATTTTCAGCAGGCAATAAAGATTGCTCTTTGTTATTACAAGCAAATAAAAAAACAATCAATCCAAACAATACAAAATACTTTTGATTCATTTGGCTAAGTTAATCATTTAGAATGGTAAGTAATAGGGGGTCAGTAAAGCGCGAAATTCGGAACTATATTCATTATTAATTTTAATCACTATCGAATTCGTTTTTATTTCAGTTGGGCTGCTGCTTAACAATAACATTGTTCTAAAAGGAGGATGTTTTTCAGTTTGATGTACATCGGTACTTTCTTTAACATAAAATCCTTCCTTTTCGGCCATTGCTAAAAAAGTAGCTTTTCTTTCAAAGGGTAGTAATACGGCAAAATTTCCTTTTGGGCTAAGTATTTGTTTGACTGAAGCAATAAGTTCATTGTATGTTAGTCCTTCACTATGATGAGCTATATTTTTATTGGCATTTGGGCTTTTTAAATCTTGCTCATAGAATGGAGGGTTGCTAATGATAAAATCATATAATGGTTCATTTTTTTTGAAAGATTGAAGATCAAGTTGTATCATATTGATTCGATCTTTCCATGGTGATGCTTTGACATTAACCGCTGCCTGTGTTGCAGCGCCAGTCTCTATTTCAATTGCATCGATTTTCGCAGAACAGGCCTGTGCCAAAATTAAACTCAAGAGTCCCGTGCCCGCACCAATATCTAAAATGCTTGTAGGATTAGTTTCAAATTCATTGATATAAGATGCTGCCCATGCACCAAATAAACAGGCATCTGTACACACTTTCATGGCACACTGATCCTGCTCCACCCTAAACTCTTTGAATTCAAAATAATGGTTCCGCATTCATTATTGATTAATGCCCTCTAAAGCAAATAGGAATGCATAATTCAATGCAATATCTTTCAAATAATCAAATCTGCCGGAAGCGCCTCCATGCCCGAATTCCATATTGGTATGCAACAATAAAATATTCTTGTCTTTTTTTGTAGCCCTTAATCGTGCCACCCATTTGGCTGGTTCAAAATATTGTACCTGACTATCGTGCAAACCAGTTGTTATCAATAAATTCGGGTAATCTTTGGCTTCAATATTTTCATAAGGAGAATAACTCTTCATGTATGTATAGGCTTCTTTGTTATTGGGGTTGCCCCACTCATCGTATTCATTGGTTGTTAATGGAATACTTTCATCGAGCATAGTATTGATTACATCTACAAATGGTACTTGTGCAATAGCTCCATGCCATAAACCAGGGGCCATATTTACTACTGCACCCATGAGCAATCCTCCAGCACTTCCACCTTGCGCATACAAGTGTTCTGAAGATGTATAACCCTGAGTAATTAAATATTTACCGCAGTCTATAAAGTCGGTAAAACTGTTTTTCTTTTTCATCAATTTCCCATCTTCGTACCACTGACGGCCGAGATCTTCTCCACCTCTAATATGCGCAATAGCAAATGCAAATCCACGATTGAGTAAACTCAATCTTGTTCCACTAAAACTAGCATCCATACTCATTCCATATGAGCCATAGGCATAAAGGAGTAGGGGAGCAGTACCATTTTTTTCAAATCCTTTTTTATATACAATTGAAATAGGAATTTTAGTTCCATCAGTTGCAGTTGCATTCAACCGCTCTGTTATATATTCGTTAGCATTATAGCCTCCCAACATTTCTTGTTGCTTCATTAACTTTTTATTTTTGCTCACTAAATTGTAATCATACACCGAAGCTGGTGTTGTAAGTGAAGTATAACTGTAACGAAGGGTGCTACTATTGTAATCTGGGTTAGCATTAAATGATGCCGTATAAGCCGCTTCTCCAAAATCGATATAATGTTCTTCATTGCTGTTGAGTTTGCGTACCCTCAATTTAACCAAGCCATCTTTTCGCTCATTCACAACAATAAATTGACTGAATTCTTCCACGCCCTGTATTAAAACATCTTTTCTGTGCGGAATTACTTCCTTCCAATTAACTATTGCGGTATTATTGAGCGGGCATTCCATCAACCTGAAATTCAATGCATCTAAATTGGTTCGGATTAAAAATTTATCCTCCAACGCAATTACATCATACAATACATTTTTCATTCTTGGCTGAAATATCTTGAATGCTGCTGCAGGAGTATTTGCATCAATCATTCTCCATTCAGAAGAAAGTGTGGCTTGTGAAACAATGTAAATGAATTTCGAATTTTTTGTTTTGCCTACACCTATATAATTACTCTTATCCGTTTCTTCATAAACAGTAATGTCAGTGTTGGTATTACTGCCAATAGTGTGTTTTTTTATTTTTTCTGATAATAAAGACACTGGGTTATTAGCAGTATAAAATATGGTGTTGTTGTCGTTTGCCCATGTTGGATCTCCGCCTGTACCTGCTATTGCGTCTTTATATATTTCTCCAGTGGCTAAATTTTTGATCTGAATGGTATATTGTCTTCTGGAAACTTCATCTACCCCATAAGCCAATAGTTGATTGTTTTCGCTGATAGCAAATCCGGAAACACTATAATAAGATTTTCCTTTTGCCATTTCATCAACATCTAATAAAATCTCTTCAGGGGCAGTTAGGCTTCCTTTTTTTCTGCAATATTTATAATACTGTTTTCCTTCCTCTGTTTTTGAATAGTAATAATATCCATTTTTAAATACAGGCACACTCTCGTCTTTTTCTTTGATCCTGGCCTTCATTTCGGTAAATAATTTGGTTTGCAAATCTTTAGTACCACTGAGCATAGAGTCGGTGTATGCATTTTCGGCAGTTAAATAGTCAACTACTTTGGTACTATCTGGCCCCTTCTTAAAAAAATCGATCATCCAATAATAATTATCAATTACTGTATCGCCATGAATGGCTCTTGTATGCGGTTTGATTGTTGCGATGGGAGATTTTAAATCTGGCCAGATATAGGTTTCGTTTTTCATATTTTTAGTATTATCACATGCGATTAAGCTAATCATTACAAGTAGAAGTATTGAAAGTTTGTGCATTTTGTTTAATTTAACGGTCAAGGTATTACAAAAAGGGGTTTTTATATTGATTTATTCGATAATAATTTAAGGCTAGTTATGAAAAAAATTATCTGGACCTATGGGTTAATTGCAGGAGCAATTACTATGGTAAGCATTACTATTGCAACGGTATTTCATGACGAAATTGGTTTCGACAATGGTATGTATGTGGGTTACTCCATGATGTTATTGGCATTCTCCATGATTTTTGTGGGGGTTAAAAATTATCGAGACAACTACAATCAGGGGGAAGTCAGTTTTGGTACTGCATTTAAAATGGGATTGTTCATTACATTGATCGCATCAACTATTTATGTTCTCACTTGGTTAGTGGTTTATTATAATTTCATTCCCGACTTCATGGATAAATATGCAGCATATGAACTAGACAAAATGAAAGCGGCTGGAGCCTCATCTGCAGAAATACTCAGTCACACAAAAGAGATGGCCGATTTTGCTATTATGTATAAAAATCCATTTGTGAACGCAGGGATGACTTATATGGAAATTCTTCCTGTAGGTTTATTAGTGAGTTTGCTTTGCGCTTTTATTTTAAAAAGAAAAACTGCAGCATAATAAGTTCGGATAATCCTCGATTAACCATAATTATAGCAAATAAAAAAACCCCGAAACGAATGCTTCAAGGTTTTTTATTTTATTAGTAGTGCTAATTTATTTATCTGCCACCAAACTCGCTGTTAAATATTCCTGATTCAATCGTGCAATATTGGTTATAGAAATTTCTTTTGGGCAAGTTGCTTCGCAAGCACCAGTATTGGTACATGCGCCAAAACCTTCCTTATCCATTTGCGCTACCATATTAATAACACGTGTATTGCGCTCTGGATCCCCTTGAGGCAATAATGCTAAATGCGAAACTTTTGCACTTAAAAACAACATTGCAGAACTGTTTTTACATGCTGCAACACATGCTCCACAACCAATACACATGGCCGCTGCAAATGAAGCATCTGCTTTGTCTTTATTAATGGGTAATGAATTGCCATCAACTGCATTGCCTGTATTTACACTAATGTATCCGCCTGCTTGAACAATTCTATCAAAAGCAGAACGGTCTACCATTAAATCTTTAATTACTGGAAAAGCAGCTGCTCTCCATGGTTCTACCACAATGGTATCGCCATCTTTGAAAGCACGCATATGTAATTGACAAGTAGTATTGGCCTGCCATGGTCCGTGCGGCTTTCCATTAATATACATAGAACACATCCCACAAATCCCTTCTCTACAGTCATGATCGAATGCAACTGGGTCTTTCCCTTCAACAATCAAACTTTCATTCAATACATCAATCATTTCTAGAAAAGACATTTCTATTGAAATATCTCTAACAGGATATGATTCGAATTGACCTTTTGCTTGATTATTTTTTTGTCTCCAAACTTTAACAGTGAGATTCAAATTATTGTGTTCCATTATTTAAAATTTGTCAGTTAGAATTTGCAATTGATTTATTTATAAGAACGCTGTGATGGTTTAACAACATCATATACCAAAGGCTCTTTGTGTAAACTCCACTCATGCTCAGCTTTGTATTCCCAAGATGCTACATACATATAATTGGCATCATCACGCAAAGCTTCGCCTTCTGGGGTTTGATATTCTTCCCTGAAATGCCCTCCACAACTTTCATTTCTATCTAAAGCATCAACACACATCAATTCTCCCAATTCAATAAAATCAGCTACTCTATTGGCTTTGTCTAATTCAGGATTCATTTCATTGATTGATCCTGGAATTCTTACATCCGACCAGAATTCTTTTTTCAATGCCTGTACTTCTCTAATGGCTTGTTCCAAACCTTCTTTGTTTCTTGCCATTCCACATTTTTCCCAAATTATTTTCCCCAATCGCTTATGAAAACTTTCTACCGTTTGTTTTCCTTTGATGTTCATTAAAATATTAATGCGATCTGCTACTGCTTTCTCTGCTGCTTCAAATGCAGGATGCGTTGTTTCTATTGCTTTGTTGTAAATTTCATCCGCTAATGAGTTTCCTAAGGTGTAAGGGATTACAAAATATCCGTCCGCCAGACCTTGCATCAATGCAGATGCACCTAAACGGTTGGCCCCATGATCGCTAAAATTAGCTTCCCCTAAAGCATACAAACCAGGAACGGTGGTTTGCAATTCGTAATCTACCCATAATCCGCCCATGGTATAGTGAACAGCAGGGTAGATGCGCATAGGCACTTCGTATGGATTCTCGCCAGTGATCTTATTATACATATCAAAAAGATTGCCGTATTTCTCTTTGACTACTTGTTTACCCATAACTATGATCTCATCCATTGGCACATTGGCTCGTCCTTCTTTACCTGCTTCAATTTTTCCGTATCTAACAATCGCATCTGCAAAATCTAAGTAAACTGCTTGCTTACTTGTTCCAACACCATATCCATCATCACATCTTTCTTTTGCTGCCCTAGAAGCAACATCGCGTGGTACAAGGTTTCCAAATGCGGGGTACCTTCTTTCTAAATAATAGTCTCTTTCTTCTTCATGAATATCTAATGCTGGTCTTGTATCGTGTTGTTTTTTTGGAACCCAAATTCTTCCATCATTTCTTAAAGACTCCGACATCAAGGTTAATTTACTTTGATGATCTCCACTTACTGGGATACATGTAGGATGAATCTGTGTGAAACATGGATTGGAAAATGTAGCTCCTTGCTTATGTGCCTTCCAAGCTGCAGTTACATTACTACCCATGGCATTAGTAGATAAATAGAATACATTTCCATAACCACCTGTACACAATAATACTGCATGACCAAAATGTCTTTCTAAAGTTCCTTTTACTAAATCACGAGCAATAATGCCACGTGCTTTCCCATCTATCTTAACTACTTCTAACATTTCGTGTCGGGTATGCATTGTTACATTACCCAATGCCACCTGACGTTCTAAAGCTTGATAAGCACCTATCAATAATTGCTGACCAGTTTGACCTGCAGCATAGAATGTTCTTTGTACTTGAGTTCCACCAAATGATCGATTGCTTAATAAACCACCATATTCTCTTGCAAAAGGAACTCCTTGAGCAACACATTGGTCAATGATATTTCCACTCACTTCTGCCAAGCGATGCACATTGGCTTCACGAGCTCGATAGTCTCCACCTTTAATAGTATCATAGAATAAACGGAAAATACTATCACCATCATTTTGGTAATTTTTAGCAGCATTGATTCCTCCCTGTGCAGCAATTGAATGCGCTCTTCGAGGAGAATCCTGAAAGCAGAAAGCTTTTACTTTATAACCAAGTTCACCCAATGAAGCTGCTGCAGAAGCACCAGCCAAACCCGTTCCCACTACAATTATTTCCAGCTTTCTTTTATTTGCTGGGTTAACCAATTTGCAGTGTCCCTTATAGTCGGTCCATTTGTTTTCTAATGGTCCTGAAGGAATTTTAGCATCTAACATAGATCCGATGATTTATGATGATTAGAATATACTTGAATAATTAACCGATCCAACCCATAATGAAACTTACGGGCATTAATATAAAAATGACTGCAATAATAATGGAGTAACCATAACCAATGCTAACAAGCATAGTATTGTATCTTTTATTATGAACACCCAATGTTTTAAAAGCACTTTGAAATCCATGCGCTAAATGGTAAGCCAAGGAGATACATCCCAAAGCATACACTACAACAATCCACCACTCAGTGAAAGTCGCTTTCATCAATCCAAACATATTGTGCATTACAACGCCGTTGTAAGTTACATCTTCCAAACCTCTTCCAGTAAATCGTGCGGATGTCCAGAAATGATACAAATGCAATACAAGAAATATCAAAATCAATGTGCCTAATAATCCCATACTTCTGCTATACCATTTGCTACCATCTTTATAAGTAATTGCATATCCTACTGACCGCTTTTTCTGGTTTTCAAGAGTTAATAAATAACCTTGAGCAATATGCAGAATAATTCCAGCAAATAATCCAACTTCAACTATTCTGATTAAAACTGTAGAACCCATAAAATGAGCTGCTTTGTTAAACATTTCACCGTTTTCTTCTGGGTTCACCAAATCGGCAAAAATGCAGGCATTGATGCCAGCATGAACAATTAAAAATAAAACGAGTGATATACCGGTTAAGCCCATTACTAGCTTTTTTCCTACCGATGATGTAAAGACTTGTTTCCAGGTCATAATGCAAGATTATTTGGTTAAATCTGCGCAAAAATACTACATGAATTGATGCTATTAAATAAAAACTTCAGATTTCCCTTTTTTCTAACCAAATAATAATGAATTTGTTGCGAAACACTTCATTTTTTATGTATTAATTTAATTTGTTGATAATTTTATTAGGAAAGTGTTGAACATGGCTATTAACCGCTTACATAAATTTAGCTCCCTAGTTCAGAAAGGCATGTTACATTTGGGATATGGTTAAATTGCTCAGTATTTTGTGGAATAGTTTTCGCATGGCATTGCAAGAATTGAGGGTAAACAAACTACGCACTTTTCTTTCTTTGTTTGGAATAACTATCGGTATTTTTTGCATTATTGGTGTGTTAGCAACAGTAGACAGCTTAGAGCGTAAAGTACAGACCGATTTAAAATCTTTGGGAACCAATACAATTTATATAGACAAATGGAATTATGGCGGTGGGCAGGACTATCCTTGGTGGAAATTTGTAAAGCGTCCGACCATGAAGTATGATGAGATGAAAATCATAAAAGCTAAATGCGACCTTGCTGCGAATACTGCATTTTTTACCAGTACTCGAATCAATTTAAATTTTGGTGATAACGTTATTAATAATACCCCTATGTATGGGGTATCTAATGATTTTAATAATATACAAGCTGTTGAGGTTAACTACGGCAGGTATTTAAATGAATCAGACTTTACAAGAGGAACAACTGTTGGAGTAATTGGTGCCACACTAGCAGAAAATTTATTTGGGTCTTCTGATAAAGCAATTGGAAAGGAAGTGGCTTTTGGAGGGAAAAAATTATATGTAACAGGGGTGATAGAAAAGAAAGGCCAGAGTTTTGCTCCCGGTTTTGATTATGATAATTGCATTATTGTACCCTATAGATATTTAGCCAGCGTTTTTAACCCCGATAATTGTAATCCATATATTATGGTACAGGGTAAACCAAAAATTTCTTCTGCAGCATTGGCCGAAGAATTGATTGGAGTAATGCGTCAATTGAGAAAATTAAGTCCCACTCAAGAAGATAATTTTTCTTGCAATGATGTTGCACAATTTAGTGAACAGATCAATGGTTTCTTTGGACAAGTAAGTGCTGGTGGTTGGGCCATTGCAGGACTAAGCTTAATTGTTGGTGCTT
The DNA here is from genome assembly GCA_031422175.1 of Sphingobacteriia bacterium. Taxonomy (GTDB): domain Bacteria; phylum Bacteroidota; class Bacteroidia; order Chitinophagales; family Chitinophagaceae; genus Sediminibacterium. Next base: position 9,866 of record JANOQC010000055.1, read on the forward strand.
TTGGAGTTGCCAATATTATGTTTGTTACTGTAAGAGAGAGAACCAGTCAAATAGGATTAAAAAAAGCCATTGGTGCAAAACGCAGAACCATACTTACAGAATTTTTATTAGAGAGTGCTTTCCTTTGTATTATAGGAGGGTTGGTGGGTTTGGGGCTTGTTTGGTTACTATCTGTAGCACTTAGTGCAGTATTGCCTTTCCCAATTTATATAGCCCCTAATATTGTGGGCTTAGCATTGAGTATCTGTATTGTTTTAGGTATTTTAGCAGGAATTATTCCTGCATCAATTGCTGCAAAAATGGATCCTGTAGTGGCCATAAGAACCAAATAGCATTTCAATTGACTATTATTGCAAAATGAGCGTAATAATTCTGGCAATAGAATCTTCCTGCGATGAAACTGCTTGTGCCATTTCTGTAGATGGAAAAATAAGGAGTAATATCATTGCAGGCCAGACCGTTCATGAAAAATACGGTGGAGTAGTACCTGAATTAGCCAGCAGGGCTCATATGCAGAATATAGTTCCTGTAATAGATCAAGCCATTAAACAAGCATTTAGCCTTTCAACAGAAAAAGTGCCTTTTGAAGTTTTCCAAAAAATAGATGCCATTGCATTTACCCAAGCTCCAGGCTTAATCGGTTGCTTATTGGTAGGTGCCCAGTTTGCAAAATCATTATCTATTTCATTGAACAAACCTTTGATTGCTGTACACCATATGCAAGCCCATGTATTGGCTAATTTAATTGCTGAACATCGTCCTCGTTTTCCTTTTTTATGTTTAACAGTAAGTGGCGGGCACACACAAATTGTATTAGCAAAATCGCCACTTGATTTAGAAGTGATTGGTCAATCCATTGATGATGCTGCAGGAGAAGCTTTTGATAAAACAGCCAAACTCTTAGGATTGCCTTATCCTGGTGGCCCATTAATTGATCAACACTCAGCATTGGGCGATCCATTAAAATTTAAATTTGCTGAACCTCAAATTCCTGCTTTAAATTTTTCTTTCAGTGGATTAAAAACTTCTGTATTGTATTTTCTGCAAAAGCAATCTCCTGAATTTATTCAAACAAATTTGAATGATTTATGTGCATCAGTTCAACATACCATTGTGCAGATTTTATTGAAAAAATTAAAAAAAGCCGTGCAAGAAACGGGTGTAAAACAAATTTGTATAGCAGGAGGAGTTAGTGCCAATAGTGGTTTGCGAAATGGGCTTACTGAAATGGGTAAACTGCATGGTTGGAAAACTTTTATTCCAGCTTTTGAATACTGCACAGATAATGCTGCAATGATCGCTATAACTGCACATTATAAATACATAGCGGGTGAATTTGCTGAGCTTAATATGAGTCCTTCTGCAAGAGCGGAGTTTTGAAAGATTAAAGATAAAAGATCATTTAGTTATTAGATTATATATCTTCTTGTTTCTCATATCTCTTAATTCTTATCCCATATCTCTTTATTCCTTGATTTGGAGCGCAGCCTCGAATTTTGTACTTTTGCGCCCTTAAAAACAGCGTACGCTATGATCAGTGCAAGAAATATTACCCTCGCTTATGGTAAAAGGGTGTTGTTTGATGAAGTAAACATCAATTTTATCAAAGGCAATTGTTACGGGGTAATTGGGGCCAATGGTGCAGGTAAATCTACTTTTTTAAAGATTTTAAGTGGCGAAATTGAACCCAATAAAGGAATGGTGGAAATTTCTAAGGGCGAGCGCATGTCTTTTTTAAAACAAAACCAGTTTGAATTTGACGAGTGTACTGTGCTCAATACCGTGCTTATGGGGCATAAGCGTTTATGGGATGTGATGCATGAAAAAGATGCCCTTTATTCTAAAGAAGATTTTACCGAAGAAGATGGAATGAAAGCTGGAGAGTTGGAAGCTGAATTTGGAGAAATGGGGGGATACGAAGCTGAGAGTAATGCTGCAAGCTTTTTAAATAGTTTGGGCGTACACGACGAAATGCACCAGAGCTTGATGAGCGAAATACCAAGTAATTTTAAAGTAAGGGTATTATTAGCGCAAGCTTTATTTGGAAACCCTGATATTCTATTATTGGATGAACCTACCAACGGATTGGATATTGAAACCATCGGATGGTTAGAAAATTTCTTAGCAGATTATGAAAATATTGTATTAGTTGTAAGCCACGATCGCCACTTTTTAGATACAGTATGTACGCATGTTACGGATGTTGATCGTGCTAAAATAAAAGTATTTACGGGTAACTATACTTTTTGGTACGAGAGCAGCCAATTGATGAGTCGCCAAATAAACGACAAAAATAAAAAGAATGAAGATAAGCGCCAAGCATTATTGGATTTCATTGCTCGTTTCTCTGCAAATGCATCCAAGAGTAAACAAGCCACGTCTCGTAAAAAAGCTTTGGAAAAATTAACCATTGAAGAAATAGAACCCTCTAACAGAAAATATCCAGGTATAATTTTTCAACCATTGCGCGAAGTAGGTAACCAAATTTTGAACGTAGAGAAATTATCCAAATCAATTGATGGAAGAAAATTATTTGATCAGGTTTCTTTCAGTGCTAACAAAGGGGAGAAAATTGCTTTCCTAAGTAAAGATCCATTGGCAGTTACTACTTTCTTTGAAACCATTGCTGAAAATTCAAAAGCTGATAGTGGAAAATACGAATGGGGTACAACTATTACCAAAGCCTATTTACCCCAAGAGAACAATGAATTTTTTACCGAAGGACTTACTTTGATGGAATGGTTAAGGCAATACGTGCCTCCTCATGTAACCGATGCAGATGAACCATTTTTAAGGGGTTTCTTAGGTAAAATGTTGTTTAGCGGTGATGATATTCTAAAGAAAACCAACGTACTTAGTGGAGGAGAAAAAGTACGTTGTATGGTAAGTCGAATGATGTTGCAAAATCCAAATGTGGTGATTTTAGATCAACCTACCAATCACTTAGATTTGGAAAGTATCCAGAGTTTCAATGAAGGTTGCCAAACATTTCCAGGCATCGTATTAATTACTTCTCACGACCACACTTTTATGCAAACAGTAGCCAATAGAATAATCGAAATAACCCCTAAAGGTATTATTGATCGTTTGATGACTTTTGATGAATACATGGAAGATACAAGGGTAAAAGAATTGCGAGCTGAAATGTATAATTAAGCTAATTTGCAGCATGCCGCATTTGAAACTTTTTTGTTTTCTTGTTTGTTTTTATTCAACAAGCATGGCACAATCTACTTTCATCAAAAAGCAATTGAGTTATCCGCGTGTAGCGAATGCATTCAAATTAAAACGTGATCAATTAAAACTACAATGCAATCAATTGGGTATTCAATGGCCCATTCAGCAATTGTACGTTCGCAGCTTTAAATATGATAGCCAGCTAGAAGTATGGGCAAGAAATAATAACAATGAACCTTTTGTTTTATTCAAAACCTATAAAGTATGTGCATTGTCTGGTTCGCTAGGTCCTAAAAGGGTAGAGGGCGATTACCAAGTACCCGAAGGAATTTACTATATCAATGAATTCAATCCCAAAAGTCAATATCACTTGTCTTTAGGATTAAATTATCCAAACACTGCAGATAAAATTAAAAGTGGTCTTCAAAATCCTGGGAAAGAAATTTATATCCATGGAACATGCACTACTGTTGGTTGTATACCAATTCAAAATCAACAGATGGAAGAGTTATATATTTTGGCTGCATTAGCCAATTCAGCCGGCCAAACTTATATTCCTGTTCATATTTTTCCGATCAGATTCAACAATCAAAAGAGTCAAACCGTTTTACAGAAATATACTTTAGGCGATGAGCAATACAAAGATTTCACATTACAATTACAAACTGTATTTGATTATTTTGATACCTATAAAAAAATTCCGATCATCACCATTAATAAAAACGGTAATTATGAAATGGTTCCTTTATCCAATCAATAACTTAACTGTACAATAATTGAATTGTTTCGCTGGTCTGCTGCCTTAAAATAACTTTTTTGTTGGCTATGAAACGATCCAAGAATGCTTGAGTGTAATGCCTGATAGTAAGTAGGTGTAATTTTTTTTCTACTTGAACATCAAAAAAACTACTTGCTTCTTGTGCCAGTAAATCTATTTTTTGTGGATGGTCATCTAAGCATAGTTGTAAGCTTACTGCTCCTGTTTGAATTAGGTTTGGTTTTATCTTTAGTTTTCCAAATACTTTGTATAAAGCACTCATTGGT
>JANOQC010000056.1:0-2410 GCA_031422175.1 Sphingobacteriia bacterium
CCATGAAGGTGGAGATCGTGGAGTTGAGAAAGTTGCGGAGAGATTAATACCCCAACGAAAGAGATAAGAATTAAGAGATAAAAGATACAGTTCATCTCTCCTTAATGTATCTCATAACTCATATCTCTTAATTCATCTCTCCTTAATGTATCTCATAACTCATAATTCTTATCTCTTATCTAATAATTATACTTGCCTTTCCACCGCTCTCTCAAGAATTTCTTGAATTCATTTTCACGCGCATTATTACCTGGTACATAGAACGCCGTATTTTTTATTGCATCGGGTAAATATTCCTGTTCAATAAAATTTCCTTCTCCTAAATGGGAGTATTGATAGTCTTTGCCATAATCCATTTGTTTCATCATTTTGGTGGGTGCATTTCTTAAATGCAAGGGCACTGATAAATCACCATACTGACTAACTGCTTTTTGAGCTTTGGCAATGGCTTCATAAGCAGCATTGCTTTTTGATGAAGATGCTAAGTAGGTGGCGCATTGCGATAAAATAATTCTACTCTCAGGATAACCAATCTTACTCACTGCATCAAATGTGGCATTAGCCAGCAAAAGCGCATTGGGATTGGCATTGCCGATATCTTCACTTGCAAAAATGAGCATTCGGCGGGCAATGAATTTTACATCTTCTCCACCTTCGATCATTCTGGCCAACCAATATACTGCACCATTTGGATCGCTGCCTCTCATGCTTTTAATAAATGCAGAAATGATGTCATAATGTTGTTCACCACTTTTATCGTAGAGGGCAATTTTTTGTTGAGCCACTTGCATTACCAATGCATCGGTGATATCCGTTTTTCCAGACTGAACCACCAAATCGAGTAAGTTCAATAATTTTCTTCCATCACCACCGCTGATATTAATGAGGGCTTCTGTTTCTTTGAGTTGAATATTTTTTTCTTTTAATACACTATCTTTTGATATCGCATCTTGCAGCATTTGTACCAACTGCTCTTTTTCCAATGATTTCAAAACATATACCTGGCACCTGCTGAGTAAGGCACTGTTTACTTCAAAAGAAGGATTCTCTGTAGTTGCACCAATCAATCGAATGATGCCTTTTTCTACAGCACCCAACAATGCATCTTGTTGCGATTTATTAAAACGATGTATCTCATCAATAAATAAAACTGCCCCTTTTAGTGAAGTGGATTGTTCTATCACATCCCTCAATTCTTTTACACCACTACTGATGGCACTTAATTGAAAATAGGGTACTTGTAAAGTATGTGTAATTACATTAGCCAAAGTGGTTTTGCCAACTCCAGGAGGGCCCCATAAAATCATGGAAGGAATAGTATTGCTTTCGATACTTTTTCTTAAAATACTTCCAACACCTGTAATATGTTCTTGCCCAACAATTTCATCCAATGTATTGGGGCGCATTCTTTCGGCTAAGGGTATCATTGTCATTTTCCTTTATAATTCATTCGACAATATTTAATCTATAAATTTACTGTATCTCGCCAACAATGTTGTTCCTAATCCTTAGAATTCGATCAAAGTAAAAGACCAATGCAATCCGAAAGTTTCAGCAATAAAACCGATAAAGGCTGGCCAATTAAAAACCGTTAAAGCAAAACGCTCGATACAGCTGTTAAAGCTATACTTGAAGACAAATTGGATGGTTTTCTTGGTTGGTTATTTACCAATGGCACAAAAATACCTCAATTCTATAACTTTCCTGATTTAGGTTATATTTGCAGCCCGATTGGGTAGCTTAAATGATAAGCACTCAAAAAAATTAATTTTAAGATTTATATATGTATCGTACACATACTTGTGGTGAGTTAAGAATTGGTCAGGTAAATGAAGTAGTTAGTTTGGCCGGATGGGTACAAACTGTTCGGAAATTTGGTGCTATTACTTTTGTGGATTTAAGAGATCGTTATGGTATTACACAATTGTTATTTGGTGAAAATTTGAATGGGGCATTAGATGCAAATCCATTGGGTAGAGAATTTGTTTTACAAGTAAATGGGAAAGTTCAAGAACGCAGTAGTAAGAATGCCAATATTCCAACTGGCGAAATTGAAATTAATGTGAATGATTTTGTTATTCTGAATAAATCTGCAGTACCTCCTTTTACCATTCAAGATGATACAGATGGTGGAGATGATCTACGTATGAAATATCGTTTTTTGGATTTGCGCAGAAATGCAGTGAAGAAAAATTTGGAGTTGCGTTATGCAGTAAACCGTTCTGCAAGAAACTATTTGCATGAAAATAATTTCATGGACATAGAGACGCCTTTTCTTATAAAATCAACACCAGAAGGTGCGAGGGACTTTGTGGTGCCATCCAGGATGAATGCCGGACAGTTTTATGCATTACCCCAAAGTCCTCAAACATTTAAACAATTATTGATGGTGAGTGGCTACGATCGTTAC
>JANOQC010000057.1:0-3384 GCA_031422175.1 Sphingobacteriia bacterium
GGGATGATTTTATGGGGTGGTTCAGTTCGTGGACCATTAGCAACTCCTGGAAGATATCAAGTTAGGCTAACAGCTTCTGGCAAAACAATAACTCAACCTTTTGATATTAAATTAGATCCGAGAATCAAAGGCGTTACTTTAGCTGATACCGAAGAAAGATTTAAATTAGCAATGATGGTACATCAACAAGTTGGAAAAGCAAATGATGCGGTGATAACCATTCGGTCTATTAAAGAAAAAATGGCTAAAGCTGGAGTGCTAGAGTCAAATAAAATGATTTTAAATCAATTGAGTGCTATTGAAGAAAATTTATACCAAGTAAAAAATCAGAGTTCACAAGATCCCCTCAATTTCCCAATCAAATTAAATAATAGATTGGCTTCATTAGGCAGAAGCATAGAAACGGGAGAAGGTAAACCAACTGATGGTGCATATAAAGTATATACAGAACTCTCTGCTGACTTGCAGAAAGAATTGAAATCACTAGACATATTATTAGCAAATGAGAAACTGAAAGCTTATACACAAAAATGATGCGTTGAATCAAAAATCAACCTTATACCCTATCACTGGAATCAACCCTAACAAATAACCGTATTTAATTTGTTTAGTTGCTTGATCGTATGACTGACTAACTGGATTTTTTCGGTTGAATAAATTTTGTACGCCTAAAATAAGGCTGCCAGTTTTCTTACCGTATTGCACTTTCCATTCGGTTTGAAAATCGATCCTAAATATTTTACTCAACTTGTCTTCATATACTCTTGAATTATCAAGTACTGTTGTTTTCTGTGCAATTGATTTAGGCAAATCTATTGGAGTTACTCTAACTCCACCAGCATAAACCATTTTAATATCAGCACTGAAAGTGGAGCTGTGCTTCCCTTTCAGTTTCCATTCCTTACCCATTAAAAAAGTAAATGTACTATTGGAATTAAATCTAGTATTGCGCCAAATTTTATCGGAAGGAAAATATTTAGACTCATACAAACTCAATGAACTTAATAAATAAAATTGATCATTCCAATATCGATCTAAAGTTATTTCAAGGCCGTAATTCTTGCCATTGCCTGTATTATTCAAAGCTTCTATTGCAAAATCATCGTCCTGATTAATCATACTGAAACTTGTTTTTGCAAAAGCAGAAACAGGTATAGCATAAAGCCATTGATAATAAATTTCTGTTTTCAAATTCCAATTGGGGGCTAATTGTATGGAGTATCCAAAAACATAATGAGCAGCTCTACTAAAACTCAAACTTTTATTAGGTTGAAGAGTGTCAGTACCCACTCTGATCCTAGCAAAATAATTACCCAGTGGTTGAATTTGAGAATGCCATCCAACTCCTATTGATAAATATTGATTTTTGGCAGTTGTCCATTTCATACCAAATCTTGGTTCTATCACAGAAGTATTATTTAGGGCAAAATATTGCCCATGTAATCCTGCTAAAAAACTAACCCTGTTATTGGGGCTCCATTTCCATTGAGCAAAATAATTGGTGAGTCTTGTATCGCCCATAGATTTTACTTTATCTGTTAATACATTATTAACCGATTCACGTTGATTTAAATCATACCCTTTTGCACTAGTATATGCACCTAACTTTAATAAATGATGACTATTAAATTTATGCGTTGCAACCATCGACCAAATACCGTTGACTTCAATAAATTCATTATTTCTTGTATAAATTAATGGGCCATTGAATTTATCGAGCTTATTATTTTGTGCATTATATTGATACCCGTTTGCACTATAAATGGTTTTTAATAAGGTTTTCTTTCCCAATGAAATAGAATGAGAAAAACCAATCATACCAGTTTTACTTGCATCTACTCTTCCAGTTCGTTTAGATGAATTATTAGCCCATACGATTGAATCGGTAGATGCTTCTACTTTTTGCTCGCTTGATCCGCCAAAACCAAAAACGGAAAAAGTGCCGATTTTTTTTGTAGGCAAATGAATTAGAAATGAAAGATCTTGAAAAGAAGTAGCCGCTTCTCCAATATTTAATCCTAATTTTTGCATAAGGGTTAAAAAGCCGTATCGATAATTGATCAAATAAGATCCACCATAACCCTTTTTAAAAAATCCTTCTGTAGCAGCGTCAATACCAATGGTACTGGCAGAAAAAGTAAACTCCCTTTTGGTATTATTACCTTTTCGTAGTTTAATGTCAAAAACACCAGATAAAGCGTTACCATATTCTGCTGGAAATGCACTGGTCATAAAATCGGAGTTCGCCAATAACTGTGCGCTCAATATAGAAATACCTCCACCAGATGTACCCACTTTTGCAAAATGATTTGGATTTGGAATATCAATTCCATCCATGCGCCACAATAATCCATTGGGTGCATTCCCTCTGATGATTAAATTATTGGCATCCCCTTGAGATACCACTCCAGCAAAGGCGGTAGCAATTCTGGATGGATCATTTAAACCAGCAGCAAAACGCCTGGTTTCCTCTACACTAAACATACGCGCGCTAACAACCGCCATTTCATTTATCGGCTTCGATTTAATTGTTTTACTTTGAACAATTACTTCTTTATTACTCACAATATCTTCCTCTAATTCAATCTGTAAGACAGTTTGTTTACCCGATTCAATTAATAAATTATTTAAAAAGTAAGGCTTGTAACCTATATAGGTTATACGAAGATCGTGCCGGCCAACAGCAATATTTTGGAAGATAAAATTTCCATTGGCATCTGCCACAACTGTTCTTTTGGAATTTCCCAATAATTCTATGGTGGCCCCTGATAAAATGGTTTTAATAGACCTATCAGATACAGAGCCTCGTATTGTTTGAACAGGAATTTTTTGAGAAAAACCCTTCAAATTGGCCGAAAGAAAAAATAAACACAATAATCCCCTGAAATACATTTCAGCAAGTTAAAAAAAATAGGGTCCAAAAAATATAAGGACCCCATTTATAGATGGATAAGCAATCGAAATCATAAATTATCTGGCTAATAGATAATTTTTCAATTCAACAAAGTCTGCACTCATTGCAATACTATGCTTCTCTTTTCCAAATAAAGCTAAAGCAGCTTCAGGAATTTTCAATGATGATCCAATAGCCGCTTCTACTGTTGCTGGAAATTTTACTGGATGGGCAGTTTCTAAAATAATTCCTTTTTGTGTTGGATGTTTACTCAAGTATTGTGCTAACGCATTGAAAGCAACTGCACCATGAGGATCTAAAGTATATTGATGAGTATGATATACTTCACTGATCGTTTTTTTTGTTGCTTCATCTGAAACAGTGTATCCACTTATTTGGCTTTTTAATGATTGATAATTGGATTTAAATATTTCGAGGATGCGAATAAAATTACTCGGATCTCCCACATCCATAGCGTTAGAAATAGTTGA
>JANOQC010000058.1:0-6020 GCA_031422175.1 Sphingobacteriia bacterium
TAAAGGCTTATATTTGCAATGCGATACCCGGTAAATCCTCTCTCCCGTATGGGATGATGAAACCGGGTTTTTGTTTTATCTACCATCATTATTTACCTTGATAAATAGTCTAAAATTCTACTTTCAAATAGATGGAATCTAAAATTATTTTGTGCAGTTTCCTGAATTTTCATTGAATCATCCGTATTATCTTTTAATGAATCAATAATAGTGTGTTTGAGTTGATCAAGATCATCCGGATCAATCAAAGTTCCTAAAGTGCCATTCAATAGTGCATCTAAACTTCCATCTTTATTACCTGCTATAACTTTTCTACCACATGCTAATGCTTCAATCAATACAATACCGAATCCTTCCCCCTTGCTAGGTAAAACAAAAATATCTGCTAATAAATAATGATCGATTAGTTCTTGTTCTTTTACAAAACCTGTAAGAATTACTTTTTCAGAAAGACCTTGTTCTTCAATTAATTGTTTAACTCTATTTAATTCTTGTTCATCTGCTTTTCCTACAATTATATACTTAACTATAGTTTGATCTGTATTGAGTTCTTTCAAAACTTTAATAACCTGATCATATCCTTTATATTGTTCTTCGGAAGAAAGCCTTGATACGGTAACTAGTATTTTTTCATTAGGCTCGATTCCATATCTCTGTAATAAGTAAACTGGTTTGTCAAAATCAGTTGGATAAGAAAAAAACGGGTCTACCGCATTAGGCAAAATCTTTATCTTATTGGATTCAATCCCTCGATTATTTTCTATCAAAGTAGTTTTTGTGAAATCACTCACCGCATAAATTGAATTCGCTTTGTTTAACAACCATGCTTTTCTGCCTTCCAATGGTTTCCAAACTTCAATACCGTGTGCAAATAGAATCAATTGCTTGGAAGGAAATAGTAGTTTGATCAAAAAAACCAATGGAGCCAGATTGATATGACCAATTAATATGGTTGAATATTTTTTCCCATTCCATATCAATGACACCAAACAGGCCAATTTATTTCCCTTGAATCCTTTAAACCATTGTTTGTTAAAATATTTTTCATCAGCTTCATCATCATAAACGGAAAATACATCCAATCCGCCTTCCTTAAAAGAAACCATTACATTTTTATTAAACTGCTCAATTCCACCAGTGCGCGAAAAAGCTGTTAAATAAATAAATGCCGTTTTATTTACCAAGCTGCTTGTTGTTTTGTAGGCATTTGAGAAAGGCAATAACACCAGTATCTACTCCAGTGTGTTTTACCAGATTGTAAATCGGCTTTGAATTTCTTTGACAATGCATTATTGGGAACAGGTAAATGAGTTTCGGCCATCCATTGTTGAAAAGGAAACGCAAATCCCTGTTTGGGTCTATTCCATATTGCTTCAGGCAATACATCTTTAAATGCTTTTATGAGTAGATGTTTTGGCGGGCCATTAAACCTCAAACTCGGATGAATAGAATGACAAACCTGCATGAACGCTTTATCTAAAAAAGGAACCCTAACTTCTACCGAATGCCACATACTCATAAAATCAGTATCCCTTAATAATTGATTCTGCATGTATAAATTGGTCTCCGTAAAACTTACTTGTTCTTGTATAGCTAACTGCCGTAAGAACCCAGGCATGGGTATTTTATCAATCGTAGATTGAACTTCGGAAACAGGGATGTTGAGTATTTCAGCAATTTGATTGGGTGTAAAAAAACCTCGGTTAAATAAGTATTGCCCCCAGGCATTTTTTCTTTCTAAAAAGCGAATTTTTTTCTTCTTATCATCTTTAAACAATTCCGCTAGATGAAGCATGAAAACTGGAATCAATTTTGTTTTAGATAATAATGCAGCTCGTTTAAAGGAAGGGTAGCCGCCTAGTAATTCATCTGCACCAATTCCACTCAGTACCGCTTTTAAGCCAGCTTGTTGCGCATATTTAGTAATGAAGTAGGAATTAATACCGTCATTGCTAGGTTGATCCATAGCGGCTAAAATATCTGGAATCGATGTTTCAAAGAGAGATTGATCGATGGTAAATCTTTGATGCTTTGCCCCTGTTTGTTGAATGATGATATCCTGAAATTTTTTCTCAGAAAAAGCTGATTCTTCAAAATCGATCGATAGGGTGTGTAAATTTTCATTCGTAAATTCTTTGGCCAGTATGGTTAATATACTCGAATCAATTCCTCCACTTAAAAATAAACCTATTGGTGCATCTGAAATTAAATGACGTTTTACTGCTGCAGTTAATGTTGATCGAATGGCATCAATGGCTTCCGTTTCCTTTGTGATTGTATATTGATAAGTAGATTGATTGAATGTGTGCAAAGTTGAACTTAAATTGTTCAGATTCAATTTCATATAACAACCCTTTGGTAATGACAAGACTCCATCTAAAGTAGTAAAGGGTTCTGGCATATGTCCAAAACACAATAAATAGGTTTTCCAATCGGCATTTTCGGGCCAATTAGGATCAACTTGTTTAAAAGCTTTTGTTTCAGAAGAAAAATAAAAAGCTCCTTTATAAAAACTATAATACAAAGGTTTAATGCCGGCATGATCTCTAGCAAGCACCAACTCTTTCTTTTGATGATCAAAAATAGCAAGAGCAAACATGCCATTGAATTTTTCAAAAGCATGCTCACCCCATTGCTGATAAGCTACTATGATAACTTCTGTGTCGGAATGTGAATGAAATTGATGGCCCAAAATCTTTAGTTCGTCTTGAATATCCAAATAATTATAGATCTCCCCATTAAAAACAATTGTTAGATTTCCATCCTTACTAAACATCGGTTGATGACCTGCGGTTGATAGATCAATTAAAGACAATCTCCGATGACCAAATGCCAAATGTGCTTCTTCATTAATATATATACCAGCATCATCAGGTCCGCCATGTTGCATACTATCCCGCATAGCAATCATTTGCTCTTTAGATGGTGTACTATCAAGATAAACTACGCCAGCAATTCTACACATATTTTGGCCGGTTAGTTATCGTATTAATTTGCTCTAATAAAATAGTACTATATGCTTGCCAAGTATGTGCTTGAGCAATGGTGGCTGCTGATCTACCCATTACACGAACTAGATTGGGGAATTGAATAAAGTTGTGCATGGCATTGATCAATGCTTCTTTTTTGCCAGCTTGAATCACCATCCCATTTTTTACTGTTACTAACTGTGCAGTTCCAGTATGATTGGTAACGATCACAGGCAAGCCAGCAGCCATTGCTTCTAATACAACTGCTGCCCAACTATCCAGATAGCTTGGAAAAACAAATACATCTGCAGCGCGCAATGAATTAGCAAGATCCCCTTGGTTCATGTATGGATAATAACTGATATTACTTCTATCTAAAAATTTATTAACTATTGCAATGGCATCACCCGGTGGGCCAATCAATGTAAGATTTGCTAATTGAGGAGAAATTTGAGAAAAAGCTTCTAATAAGATCTCCACCCCTTTTCGTTTGGTAATGATACCAGTATAAATAAATTGAACGGGTAATACGACTGCTGTTTCTTTTTGATCAGATGGATAAAATACTTTTTCATCAAAACCCAAAGGGTTTACAAATATTTTATACTTACTAATACCTGCTTCTGTTAAAGTTGCGGCAGCATAATTAGATAAACAAGCTATACTATTAGCTAGCTCATACTCTTTCTTCTTTAGTGCTGAAATTTTTCTAAACAAATGCTCCGTACCCGTGATCGAAACAAAAAAAGGAAGTTGAATTCTTAGTGAGTTGATGGTGTTTGGATGAACCTGAGCCAAATCTAGCAATTTAGTAGCCCCAATGGAATCAGCCGCTATGAAAGAATACAATACAGATTTTTCATACCCAATCACTAGATCAGGTTTCCATTTTTTTATGAATCTAGCAACCCATCTGTCGTGTAAACGATCTTCCCAATAAGATTTTTGTTCTACATCAAATGGTAAAAATTTAATAATGAAATGAAAACAAGTATTGAGAAAATAAGTGATAACTAATTGATTGGGGATAGCTTCATCATGATATCTATTGAGATACTTTTTAAGAGAAGTTAAACTAAGTACTTGCTCCAAAAGTCGATAAGGTCGATACCAATAGGCTGTAGCAAAAACAACTTCATGACCACCACGATGCAGTGCTTTGAAAGTATGCTTGCAGTATTGAATAGATGGATTAGAAAGAAGGATTTTCAAAAAGAGAAACTTAATTATTTGGTTTTACTGCTTCAAAATATAGTGCCTTTGTAAATCTTGATGGATCTTCGATTAATTCTATCATATAATCATTGGACTCACCTGGATTACATTTTTTAATATCCACAAATCCTGCTCGAGATAATTCTTGGCTCATTGATGCGAAATCCCACATCCATAAATGGTGGTAATTTCCAAAAATACTTATGAATTTTCTAAGTATCCCTTTTGGTTTTTGTTCAAGGCCGAGTAGTGTTTCTTGCAAAAAAATATTAGCAGCATTTACATTATTTATAGATTTATGTTCTGCATATTCTTTCATCAAGATTTCAAGATCGGGAAGCACACTTCTAAAAGTGCCTCCCGGTTTTAAATGTAAAAAAACGTTGGAGATTGCCTGTTGAGCATCTTCATAGCTCATATGTTCTAATACATGTGAGCTATACATAACATCTACACTTCCAGCAGGAATTGGGAGTCCTTTTACAATATTTCCAACTTTTACATATTCAGGGAATGGGATATCGTGTAGTAGCTTAGATATTATTTTACCAATAAGGGGTATTTTCCTGATTTGTAATGTGGGAGATACATCATAATTTTCCCATTGATTTGGGGCATAGATGCCGCATCCAAAATTGATATATGTTTTTTTTGAACTCATTTTAATATAGTTTTGAAACAACTTAGATAAGTATCAGCTATATGATCAATAGAGAAAAAATCTAAGTGCTTTTTTTTAATTCCATTATTTATTTGTTCATTTCTTGATTTTCCTAAGGCATTTATTAAAGCATTTTGTAGGGAATCCACATCTCCCCGTTGAAAAAGTATACAATCCTCATCAACTGCTTCAGACAGGCCACCACCAGATGCATACACAACTAGTGCTCCACATGCCAGTGCCTCTAAAGCTACAATGCCGAAAGGCTCCTCCCAAATGGAAGGTATAACCACAATTTCATGCTGGTTATACATTGAACACAATATTTCTGGTGATTGACTACCACAAAAACTAACAACCCCTTGAAGATTATTTTTTTGTACAAAATCAACTAAACTAATTTTTTCAACACCATCCCCAGCTATCGTTAAATGTACAGTTGGATAAATTTTTAAGATTGGTAATATTGCATTTAATAAAAGCATAACCCCTTTGTCACTTACCAATCTTCCAACAAATAAAAGAGAATTTTTAGTTCTTTGCAAGGAAAGTTCACGATATATTGGATTATAAAAATTATGAATCACAATACTCTTCCCAAAGAGTGTTTGTGAAACATATTTACTAACTGATATATTTTTACTTATCCAAGTAATTGAGTTTTTTAGAAATGACTGAATACTCATTTGATGACTATATGGCACATGATGAATGACAACCCATTTTTTAAAAAAGAAGATACCCACTAAGCAGGTTTTTAAACTGATATTTGCTTCAACAAATATGTCGGCATTTTTTACTTCATTAAATAGAGTAAGAAGCTTAGAATTCCTAATTATTTTATAATTAGATATTACTTTAGAATTTAAATCTTCAGATGTTTTTGTATATAGTGTAACTTGATTTTTTTTTGTTACCCAGTTACTTGCAAGACCAGCCATAATATTCTCCAAACCACCAATATTAGGCAGAAAAGTAGAACTGAAAATGACAATTTTCATTATCGTTTATCCTTTTTTGAATAAGAAGCCAACAGAATTCGAAAAATGTTTGCTTTGTAAGTAAATATTTTTTCCAAGAAAAGGTATAACGTCTTCATAATTATAATAAATTTTTAAAAGGATGAGACCATTCTCCGCTAATATTCTTTCCATATCTTTCTTAAATAAACAAGT